>CALFBL010000193.1 GCA_937951695.1 uncultured Granulosicoccaceae bacterium
GTAGAGGCAAACATTGTTATCAAATCAGGGCTGTTAGCTTAACAGAGCTGTTAACATAATAGGGCTGTTAGCTTAATAGGGCTGTTAGGTAACAGGGCTGTTAACTTAGTAGACCTTGAGTCTGGTTGGGGCTATTGGTGCCGCATTAACGTTAACAGTAAAACAGGGCGGGGTGCTGTTGGCACTGTTAGTGTTGCCTTTGTCCGTACCGATTCTGATCTTTGGTGCGGGCTCGGTTCTGGCGGTCGCTGAGCAGCGAGATCCGTGGGGGCTGTTGGCACTACTGGCGGCCGGAGTGGTCGCGGCCTTGACGCTATCACCGGTGGCCATTGCGGCTGCTATACGAGTTGGTGTGGCTTCCGGGGATTAACCTCGTGAGGCTGGTAAACTGTCAGGTGTCACATTAGGAAAGCATTTGCTTAAGCGTTCATGTTCAAGTGGATCCACAAATTCGGCTCACCGCCCTACGTGTATGCGTTGTCCAAGGCCTTAAGTCCTTGGGTGGGCATTGCGAGCCTGATCCTGTTCGCGTTCGGTCTATACCTTGGGCTGGTGAAAGCACCACCCGACTATGAGCAGGGTGAGGTCTACCGGATCATATTCGTGCACGTGCCCGCGGCCTGGATGTCGATGTTTGTCTACACCATGATGGCAATATCGAGCGCTGTGTTTCTCATCTGGCGCATGAAACTGGCCGATGTGGTGGCCGAGGCGTCGGCGGGTATTGGTGCGTGGTTTACGTTTCTCGCGCTCGCCACAGGCTCGATATGGGGCCGGCCCACTTGGGGCACCTGGTGGGAATGGGATGCTCGGCTGACCTTTGAACTCATCTTGCTGTTTCAGTATATGGCGTATATGGCGTTGAGAGCGGCCATCGAGCACAAACAGAGTGGTGCCCGAGCTGTGGCGATTTTGGCGGTTGTCGGCATCGTCAACATTCCGATCATTCACTTTTCGGTCGAATGGTTTAACTCGCTGCACCAACCGGCCACCATCACGCGGGCTGATGGCCCCAAAATGCACTCCAGCATGCTGATTCCCCTGTTCATAATGGTCGGGGCCTTTCAGCTCTACTACTTCCATCATTTGTTGGTCAAGATGCGTGTGGGTATGCTGACGCGCGATCGGCGCGCTCGTTGGGTGGCCGAGCGTGTCGACAGCGGCGGGTTGTAATCATGGCTGAATGGTTATCAATGGGTGGGCGAGGGGCCTATGTTTGGTCGGCTTACGGCCTGACGGGCTTGGTACTGATCGTGAATTGGTTTTGGCTACGGCATCAAAATAATGATGCAAAGCTGAAATCTAAACGACTGACTAATACTAACAATCAATCATGACTCCAAAACGTAAACAACGCCTTATTCTGGTTGGTCTTCTGGTCCTAGGTTGCTCAGCCACGGTGGCGCTGGTCGTCACAGCTTTCCGCTCAAACCTTGAGCTGTTTCACTCGCCAGGCGATGTGGCGGCAGGGTCTGTGGCACCCGGTCAGCGCTTTCGTCTGGGCGGTATGGTGGTCGAGGGCTCTGTAATACGCTCGATGGAGAGTGTGGACGTGCAGTTTGATCTCACCGATAGCGTCGATGTGGTTACGGTACGTTTCGACAGCATCCTGCCGGATTTGTTTAGCGAAGGCCAAGGCATAGTGGCCAAGGGTCAGCTCAATGAGCAGGGTGAATTCATTGCCAGCGAAGTGCTGGCCAAGCACGATGAAAACTACATGCCGCCTGAGATCGCTGAGGCGCTCCAAAAGGCCGGTAGAATGCCGTCTACGGCGGCAACCTTTAATTCCAAAACCTCGGTAGATCCATGATTCCAGAACTCGGCTTATTTGCCCTGATCTTGTCTTTAGCGAGCGCCTTGGCGTTATCGATTATGCCGATAGTGGGTTCCTACTCCCGGGACGCAAGCTGGATGGCCGTAGCGCGTCCGGCAGCGCTGCTGCATCTGCTGTTTCTAACGATTGCCTACCTGGCGCTGACAATCAGTTTCATCAACAGCGACTTCAGCATCAGCTACGTCGCCCAGACCTCGAACCGGCAGCTGCCATTGATGTACCGGATATCGGGCGTATGGGGAGGCCACGAAGGCTCAATCCTGTTCTGGGCGTTCATTCTTGCTGTCTGGACAGGCGCTGTGGCGCAATTCAGTCGGCATATGCCATTGCAATTAGTCTCTCGCGTGTTGTCGGTGCTTGGCATGATCAGCGTTGGTTTTCTGTTGTTTACCCTGCTCACCTCGAACCCCTTCCTGCGCCAGTTTCCGGTGCCGCTGGATGG
This sequence comes from uncultured Granulosicoccaceae bacterium, assembly GCA_937951695.1. Classification (GTDB taxonomy): domain Bacteria; phylum Pseudomonadota; class Gammaproteobacteria; order Granulosicoccales; family Granulosicoccaceae; genus Granulosicoccus. The sequence continues at coordinate 2,277 of CALFBL010000193.1, forward strand.
AGCGTCGCTTAACCCGCTGCTGCAAGATCCTGGCATGGCCTTTCACCCGCCGATGTTGTACATGGGATACGTCGGTTTTGCTGTTGCCTTCGCGTTCGCGATTGCAGCGCTACTGGGCGGGCAGCTGGATTCGGCCACACTGCGCTGGATGCGTCCGTGGACAAACCTGGCCTGGATGTTTTTGACGCTCGGTATCGCTCTGGGCAGTTATTGGGCTTACTACGAACTGGGCTGGGGCGGCTGGTGGTTCTGGGATCCGGTTGAAAACGCGTCTTTTATGCCTTGGCTCGTGGGTACAGCACTGATTCATTCCCTGGCTGCATCCGAAAAACGCGGCGTGTTCAAGGCCTGGACGGTGCTGTTGGCGGTACTGGCGTTCTCGTTAAGTTTGCTCGGAACGTTCCTGGTTCGTTCAGGTGTGTTGACCTCGGTGCATTCGTTCTCTAACGATCCAGCTCGCGGCATGTTCATTCTGTTGTTTTTATTCGTTGTGGTGGGCGGTTCATTGGCGTTGTACGCGCTGCGGGCGCATCGCTTGAAAAGTACCGCAGGCTTCGAATTGCTCTCGCGTGAATCGGGCATTCTGCTAAACAACGTGATGATGGTTGTGGCGTGCGCTACGGTTCTTGGCGGTACGCTTTTTCCGTTGTTTTACGACGCCATGGGCTTTGGCACTATGTCGGCGGGAACCCCGTATTTTAATCTCGTGTTCGTACCGTTGATGATACCGATCATGTTGTGCGTTGGCATTGGCGCCATGTTGAACTGGAAGCGCGATAACTTACGCGATAAAAAAGTCTGGTACATCGGTTTGGCGGTGGTCAGTATCGTGCTGGGAATCCTTGCAGCGCTGCAGCTCACACCGGTTAAAATCAGTGCTGTCGTGTCTCTTGCGGTGGTGTTCTGGATAGTCACCAGCTCCTTGCACGGGTTGTATCACCGGGTGCGAAACAAGCGATCCATGCTGTCGTCCATGTTGCACACGCCGGCCAGTTTCTGGGGCATGTTTACCGCTCATATGGGCTTGGCGGTGTTTGCGTTGGGCGTGGCCATGACCAGCATCTACACCGCTGAAGAAGCGGTGCGAATGGCACCGGGTGAAATCTATCGTGTATCCGGGTACGACTTTACCTTCGAAGGTGTGCGCGAAATTGAGGGCCCGAACTATCAGGCGGCGGCGGGAGACTTCAGCATCATGCACGGCGATAAGAGCGTGGGTGAATTAACGGCCGAGAAACGCATCTACAACGTGCGCCGCGAAGTCATGACCGAAGCGGGCATCGATGCCTCCGTGACGCGGGATCTGTTTGTGGCGCTTGGCGAGCCGTTGAACGACGGTGCTTGGAGTGTGCGGCTGCAGGTCAAACCGTTCATTCGGTGGATCTGGTTTGGCTGTCTGATGATGGGATTGGGTGGATTACTGGCCGCTTGTGACAAGCGGTATCGATCAACTTCGCGGGTAGAAGCCAAAGGCGCTGCGCCGTCCGGGCAAACCTTATCGGCTACAGACTCCACGTCGCCGTCGGATCACGACGCACCTAAGCCGTCGGGGGCGCCTGTACCGTCATGATACGTCTGTTGCCGTTATTGGTATTCGTGGTCATGGTGGGGTTTCTCGCTTGGGGGTTGGGCAATGACCCGTCTGAAATTGAGTCACCCCTGATCGATCGTGCGGCTCCCCGCATCGACCTACCAGTGTTAGCCAGCGATGAGCGGTTTGACAGCGAATCGATGAAGGGGCAGGTTTGGGTGTTAAATGTGTTCGCCAGCTGGTGCGTGGCGTGCGTGGCAGAGCATCCCTTGTTGGTAGACCTGGCAAGCGAGAACGAGGTGGCTCTGATAGCGTTGAATTACAAAGACCAGACCGAAAACGCAGTGGCTTGGCTGAATCGATTTGGTGATCCATTTGATGCGGTAGCCGAGGATGTCGAAGGCGGTACGGGCATTGATTGGGGCGTCTACGGCGTACCAGAGACGTTCGTCATCGATGCACAAGGGCAGGTGCGCTACAAGCACATTGGCCCGCTCACCGAAGAGTCTATTGCCGAGACGGTGCT
>CALFBL010000194.1 GCA_937951695.1 uncultured Granulosicoccaceae bacterium
GTTTACTGAGTTGTCCTGACCTGCCACCCGGTGTGCCGATTCACCGGCTTGAAGACGCTGGCATGGGAGCGTCGATGAGTGAGTACGTGCTGTTCGGTGTTTTGCAGGCGCATCGCCAGATGCACAGCTTGGCTGAGGCGCAACGTGTACAGCATTGGCAGCGCGATGCACTTGAAACGGCGGCCTCGGACTGGTGTGTCGGGATCCTAGGCGCAGGCGTTCTAGCATCGGCGGTGGCACAACGGCTGACTCTGAACGGCTACACGGTAAGCTCCTGGAGTCGATCTAAAAAGCAACTCGCAGGCGTGACCAGTTACGCGGGCGCCGATGAACTCGATGACTTTTGCGCACCGTTGAACACGCTGGTGTGTTTGTTGCCATTGACCGAGACCACCAAAGGCTTGCTCGACGCTGCGTTTTTTACCCGGCTGCCTCAGGGAACGTCTCTTATCAATGCCGCTCGTGGGGAACATTGTGTAGACGCAGATGTAATCGATGCTCTGGATTCAGGACAGCTCTCGTGCGCTCTGCTGGACGTCTTTAGCGTCGAGCCACTGCCTTCAGAACATCCGTTCTGGACGCATCCACGGGTACAGGTTACCCCGCATATTGCTGCACCGACGAGCGCACAAGCTGCCGCAAAAACCGTCGCGGACAACATTGCAAAAGCTGAAGCGGGGATTACCCCGGATGGTCTGGTTAATCGAAAGACCGGGTACTAATATCGCTTATACCGGTTCCACCGCGCTGCGATTAACCAATATCACCACGGCTCGAAGCACCACCTGACGCACCAGTTCCTCGCGTAATTCTTCTCGAAGAATTCGAGCTTCCTCCTGTTTACCCAGAACATTGCCGATGTCGTTGGTGTAATCGCGGAAGACTTCAACCCGGTTGGCAAGTTGCTCAGGGTCGTACGCCAGCTCTGCATCGCTGCTGCGCTTGGCGACCTGCATGTCAACCGAGTGACTGAGCTCAAGTTCACTGACGTTGCCAGAGCTTTCAACGGACAGAATGCGCTCATCTCGCGTTTCGTTGCTGATTCGAATCAAGACATCGGCTTCATCGCGGTTGGGTGCTATGCGAAACGATCGTTCTTGTAACGCCGCTTCCAAATCGGTGCGCAAGGTAACGCCGCGCGAAATATCAATGAAGACCGCACCCGGATCGGCGACATCAACCACGCTGCCACGCAGCCGAAAACCACACCCGCTCAGAGCTAACGGAATTCCTGTCAGAGCCAGTTTAATCCAGGTTCGTCGTTTCATTACTCGGCAGTGGCCGCTTTGGCGAAATTCCCCAAGGCGCCCGAGACCTTTTCTAGTACTGGATCACAGCCTTCAATAGCGTGACGCTCTTTCAGGTACATCGGGTCGTTGTAGGCAAGATATACCTTGCCGTCTTCGGCTTCCCAGATCAGTACTTTCTGCGGCAAATCGATCGCGACGCTTTGGGCACATTGCATCAACGGCGTACCCACCTTTGGGTTGCCAAATACCAGAACTTCAGTGGGGCGTAACTCCATTCCAGCATTGGCTGCGCCTGCCGCGTGATCGTGGCGAAGAAAAATGTTCATACCCTTGCTTTCCAGTACTGCGCTCAGTTTATCCATGGTGTCCGGCACGCTATGAGCGCTCTCAACCACGACCATGCCTTCTTGCGCCACGGCAAGGCCACTGGCTCCGACCAGCCCCGTTACGGCCAGAACGGCTGCTGTACACAGTTGGATCAGCTGCTGCTCTATTTTCATCGTTATCCTCATCGTCTGTTGTTATCGTCGATTCAGTTTATAGCAAACGCTGCGCTTATATGCCGACCGGCGCTGCCGCACAGGGTTACACTACCTTCATGCACAGGCTATTACTCAACCGCGAGCTGTACACCGAGTTCATACAGCCTCTGCTGCCCTTGGCGAAGCGTTTCGTGTGGATTGTGACCGCTGACATCAAGGATCTGCATATCGAATACCGCGGCACTTTTCAACCGCTTCTGGCGGTGCTTGACGAATTGGTGAGAAAGGGTGTCTCAGTCAGACTCATTCACGCCAAGGAGCCGGGCGAGCGGTTTCGGGAGGATTTTGATCAATGCGACGCACTGATCCGTAGCGAGGCCTTTGAACGAATTCTGTGTCCGCGTGTTCACACCAAGGCGGTCATTCTCGACGGGCGCATGGCGTTGGTGGGGTCCGCGAATTTGACCGGTGCTGGTCTGGGAGCCAAACACGCCGACAAACGAAACTTTGAGGCCGGATTCATGACCGACGATGCCAACGACATCACTAACTTAATGCAGTGGGTCGATGAGCTGTATCTGGGTGAACATTGCAAAACCTGCCGACGACGCGAGTACTGCCCTGACCCTATTATTGATCATAGTTAACTGAAAAAACACATGGACACTACCCAGCTACTGAATGACGTGCTGCGTCGATACAATGTGACGGTGGAGCACTCCAACGCAGCGCTGGACGAAGTTAAACGCTGGCAAGCAGCGCCAGGCATAGACGATCAGCAGCTACACGACTGGACGCACATCCCCTTTGTCACCATTGATAATGAAGACTCACGTGATCTCGATCAAGCAATTCATATAGAGCCCATTGATTCCGGTTATCGCTGCCTGTACGCCTTGGCCGACGCGTCTTACTACGTAAAGCCTGGAACTGCGTTGTTTACAGAAAGTTTGCAACGTGGCTCAAGCTACTACCTGCCTGGACGCTCCATACCAATGCTGCCGGTCGCATTGTCCGAAGACATTATCTCCTTGAACCCAAACGTACCGCGACGCGCATTGGTGTTTGACATGACGATAACCCAAGCCGGACACTGCACCCAAACCGAGATTGTTCGTGCGCGCATACAGAGTTTTGCCAAACTCAGTTACGCAGGCGTTCAACGCATGCTCGACGACAAACAGATTGACACCGACACCCCCATTCCGCCTGATGCTCAAGCCTCGTTACACTTGTTTAAAGCACTGGGGTCAACGCTGATCGAGCGCGCGGTGGATCGTGATGTGATTCAATTTAATCGGCGCGAAACTGACATTCAAATCACCCCCAACGGTTTCGAATTAAGCACTCGGGAGCGCTATGACACCGAGCGCTACAACGAACAAATCAGCTTACTGTGCAATACGCAAGGCGCAAAATTGCTGCAAGCCATGGATCGTATCCATCCAGACCTGCAGCCAGTTTTTCGCGTTCACGAGGCGCCGTTGAAACGACGCTTAGCAGAGCTTTCCGAAACCCTGACTGCGTTGAACAAAGCACGCGGGCTCGACAACCGCTTTCTGCAGCAACCCGATCAAACGCTGGCAGACTTCATCGCCGATCTGCCCCGTGATCCTGACAACCAACGCCTAGTGCAAGCCATTGAGCGTCAGGTCTTGATGAGCAACCAGGCGTCAAAATTCGATGCAGAACCGGGTAGGCACCACGCGCTGGGCGCTGAGAGCTACGCCCGGTTTTCCTCCCCGATGCGGGAGATTGTGGGTATCTACACCCACAAGGAATTGTTGGAGGCCTTCGGCGTTGAGTCAGCCATGGATTCAGATGAAGATGCAGCCATTCGCGAACAGGTGATAGAAGCCGCCAACAGTGCCAAGCAACGGCAGAAACAAATCGGTAAAGCCATCGAATTTCAGGTCATCGACAGCCACCTCAGACAAGATCTGGAAGAGCCTCACACCCACGCCGGTACCGTGATGGGTTTGCGCGGCGGCAAGGTCTACGTCGCTATCGACGACCTCGCAGTAGACTTAAAGGTGTATCTGGACGACCTCAGAGCGCAGTACCAAACCCCCTACTCGCTGTCAGCTGTGAGTGCGGTGCCAGAGAGCTCTGATTGCCCGGTGTTCGTGCTCGGCGATGCAGTCGATGTGCAAGTGCGAGAATTCGATAAAGCAAACCGCCGCTTTCGCTTTGGTGTTTATCCGGGTCAAACGGTCCGGGTCAAACGGTAGCGAACTTCTCGCGTGACGCAGGCACACACATTATTTAATCGCACTCTTTTCTGCAAGGTATATCCCGCCCGAGACTAGCACCAATCCCACGGCGTGATACCAGTAAAACGACTCACCGATTAGCACCACTGCCAATAGAG
>CALFBL010000195.1 GCA_937951695.1 uncultured Granulosicoccaceae bacterium
GCATCAATTGATGTTTCTCTACGGGGCACAGTCGATCATCCTCACCACACAGCACCAACGTTGGCACTTTGACCGCCGCCAAGGTATCACGCTGATCAACTCGGTCTCGAAGCGCTATGGATTGGCGAATAAAAACATCCGGGCCAAGCTCGAGTGCCATCTGCAAACACACATCGAGTATGTCGGCTTTGCCAGCACCGTCTGCGAGGTAATTGGGCTTCATCTCATCGCGCATTACACCGAGCAAGCCCCCAGCGCGTACTGTTTCAATTTGCGGTAATCGGCGTCGCCGAACCTCTTCCAATTCTGCCATGGGATTCGTATCCAGCAGCGCCAGAGCGCGCACGCGCGCAGGCGCTTGGCGCACAACTTCCATCGCGACGATGCCACCCATGCTCAAGCCGCACAACGCAAACGTACTCGGTGCGTGTTGCAAGACTGCTTCAGCCAATTGAGCGATGTCATCGTGGGTCACCAGGGGGCTGAAGTGCACCACACGCTCTTTCGAAAAATAGTCGATCTGATGACTAAACAACTGAGCGGTGCACATCATGCCCGGCAGCAAAACCAGTGGGATCAAGCAACACCTCTCGCCAATTCAGCCCCTTGCGCCAAACTGTCTAATTTCGCATAGGCGATATCAGGATCAACCGCGCCAAAACCAGCGAAGGTTCCAAAGCCGCAATCGGACCCGGCCTGAACCCGATCGGCACCCACGATATCGACGAATCTGCCCAATCGTTCTGCCACCAATTCGGGATGCTCAACGAAGTTCGACGTGGTATCGACCACCCCGGGAATCAGTATTTTCTCGTCCGGAATATCGCTCTTTTTATCTCGAAATACCGTCCACTCGTGCCCATGCCGCGGATTCGCGGTTTCAAACAAAACGTGATTAGCCCGTGTGTTCATTAGCACGGGAAAGACGGTGGCCATGTCGACATCGCAGACGTGCGGCCCTTCGTAATTTCCCCAGCAAATGTGCACTCGAACGTTGCCCGGATCGATATCACGCAAGGCATGGTTTAACGCCTCAACGTGAGAGTGCGCAATCTTTACAAATTCTGCATCGGTTAAATCACTGAATAACATGTGTCGCGATAAGGCAAGATCGGGACAGTCCAGCTGCAACGTTAAACCTGCATTCACAATCGTTTCGTACTCCGTCTTCATCACATCAGCCAGTGCCTCCAGGTACTGCTCGCGGGTTTTGTAATAACTGTTCTGCAAAAACAATGAGATCACACCCGGGGATGCCGCGTTCATAAATCCTTTGGTAGCACCGTGCTCAGCCATGGCGGCGTTCAGGTTTTCGATGTCTTTTTCCAGCTCACCCTGGCCTTTGGAGACGACTTCACCGGTACACATCGGCCGTGCGTATTGCGGTGTGCCGCCTGCCTCGGCCAATCGTTTTAAAAAACCGGGAAACAGTTTCAAGTCGGCTGGTGCGTTGCGTTCACTGTCACCTGAAAAACCCGTATAGCGATCTTTAACGTAGGTTGCGTAGCTGATTTTACTGGTCTCACCATCTGAAACGATATCAACGCCTGCGTCTACCTGGCGTTTAACCGTGACAGACACCGCCGTTGTCATGCAATGGTCGAAGGCGGCTTGATCGAATTCTTCCTCATTCTCTCGCGCAAAGATAAAATCGACCACGTCCTGAGTTCGCGGCAGTGAACCCACATGCGTCACGGGTATCTGTTTCATAAGAGTGCTCCTGTTGGGCCGGCCTGATCTTCGGTATTGCGAACGCGAAATAAGCTCGCCTCACCGCTCATGCTCGGTTCGATAGCGTACGGTAAGTCTGGCGGAATGGCGCACGTATCGCCTGGGTTGAGCACACTTGTGCCACCTTCCCAACTGAGTCGCCAGTGGCCACGCATGATCATTAGAATCTCGTGCTGCGGCACACGACCCATCGCGCCATCCAGCGAGTCACGGCTAACAAAATCCACTTCAAAACCCGGACGGTCTTTGATCAGTGCGTTTGCGCCGATAACCTCACAGGGGGCGTGGCTGGAGAATGCCATCATATCGTGATAACGGGCCACGTAGCGGCCAACGACCTCGCTCACGGAGGGTTCTCTGAGCTCTGCAAGCTCTGCCTCGGTCATCAGTGGCATGGGTTGCACACCGGCGGGCAATTGCTGGCCCTGTTTGCTGTCGTAGAGTGTACCGTTCTCCCCCAAAATCAATCCGTGCTCACGAGCCTCTGCAATGACTTGCGGCGCCCAAAGCACACCACCGCCAGCATCATCACCACCCAACACGGCCATGATCATTGCGTAGTCTGTGCCGATGTTTTCAAAACCGCGGAACATCCCGGTGGGTAGGTTGATAATGTCACCTTCGTCTAAAACGACTTCTCCAGCGGTACCATAGCGGCCCCAAAAAAAACGCCAGCGGCCTTTAAGGATAAAAAAGACTTCCGCAGTACGGTGCGTGTGTAACGAATTACGCACCCTCGGTGGTTGTCCGGCAGCTCCGATGTTAAAGCCTGGTGTGTCGTTTATATGCACGTGTTGATCAGGGCTTTCAGACACGCCACCGCCGATGATCGTGAAGTTCTCTTTTTGATCAGAACCGGGCGTATGGGCGTCGATAAACGCCGTGCGACAGGGGATTAAATCTCCATAGCGGACGATGCGCGCATTCATTTCTAGTGGTGTCATGGGTGTTTATCCGGTTTTTAGAACAATTTGCTTCCAGACGGCTGTCTCGTCGAACAGCACAAATTCCCGACGAAGACCCCACGGCCCAAATTCGGCGTGGCACGCACCCATGATGTAGACATCGGCGCCGCTGGGTTTACCAAATGCACCCCAGCCCTCGTGCTTGCCGTGCAAGCTCCAACGGATAGCGGCTCGCGGCGGCATAAGAGGGTCATCACGGCCAATCTGATGCTCTATCGTAAAGGTTGCATTGGGGAAGCTCGCCCGCAGCGAAGTCCAGAACTGATCGGCGTCACCGTGAGAGTGACCACTCACGCCACCGGGGTAGTCGAGTTGGCAAGCACGATCATACTCTGCCGGAATGATCGCCAAATCGGCTGCCATAATGCGTGTCAGCAGATCAGCGTAACGTTGCCCCCATTCATTCTCGTTACCCCTACCGGTATAGGGGCCAGGCTTGTCGATAGCGGGAGTGAACCCGGGGGAGCTGTTGTCTGGCCCTCCTTCCAAGGCTATCTGCGCACGTGCAAAGTCTATCGGCGCCATGCCCAGTTGCCGCACCACCGCGCCTTGATCCCGAATTAACCATTCATCGTTTATCTGATTGTTGATGGCGTGGCAATCGGCAATGATTCGATACCGAAGCGAAGTGCCCGTTGCCGCGCCGTACACTCCATCGCCACTGTGGGTGGCTGTTGAATAGATGCGATGCGAGGACAGCATGCCCGCTTCGGGTGTTCCACTCCAGATCACATCTTCACCCAACAGCTTCCGGTCGGGAAACTCAGCGAGCGTTGCCAGGGTGGCGGCAATCACGCCTTCGTTGCCGACCACCACGGAGCTGGGCGAGCGCACGATGATATCCGGGGAGTAGTACTGGTGCAGCGTCGCAATCCCTCGATCTTCCCAGATCTCTTGGGTGATCCCAATGATGTAGTCGGGGAAATCTTTGAACTTGGGATCAAAACCGTGCATGTCTGGTTTTCCTATTTAGATTTGACGCTGGAGCTACGCACGACCAACGGGCCGTCCAGTGCTAAGCGCCGCGGCGGTGCGTCCTCGTTTTCTATTTGCGTCAACAGTGTCGCGATGGTTTGCTCGACCATACGATTAGCCGGTTGTCGAACACTGGTAAGCTTGTACGAGCCCCAAGCAGCAGCCGGCACATCGTCATAACCGACTACGGCCACATCCTGGGGTATCCGTAACCCCAGTTCATCGCGAAGTACATCCATCACCGCAAAGGCCATGTGATCGTTGCAAACAAACACCGCGTCTGGGCGTTCGTCGACGGAAAACATTTGTCGTGCCGCCAACTTGGCCTCTTCAAAATGAAAATTACCTTCTTCACGAGCGAACAGTGTGCGACCTGCAGCAGCTAAACCTTCACAGAATCCCGCTTCGCGGTCACGCTGCGTGGACGCGCCACTCCAACCCGCGATATAGGCAATTCGGCGATAGCCTTGTTGAATAAGATGTTCGGCGGCTTTACGGCCACCGGCGACGTTGTCTGAGGTGATCGACGACAGCGTATCGTTATCCTGTGTTCGGTTAAACAACACCACGGGTACGCCTTCAGCGGAACAGCGCGACGCCAGTTGTGATGACATCGCCACCGAGGCGAGTACAATGCCGTCAGCTTGATAGTCGAGTATTTTTTCGAGTAAATCGTCGGTGTTGACTGCGGTTTGTTCGACCATCATAACCAGAACGTGATAACCCTCTTCCTGAAGTCCTTTGGACAGTTTTTCCATAAAATCGGGGTAGAACTGGTTGTTCAGGTAGGCCACCACCAAGCCGATGATCCGGGATTTACCGGTGATCAGCGACCGCGCCAGAACATTCGGACGGTAGCCCAGCTCGTTAGCCGCACGACGAACCTTCTCGATCGTTTTAGAAGATGCACTGGCGCCAGGGGTAAACACACGTGATACCGCCGACTGGCTCACGCCGGCGGCTTTCGCAACGTGCGATGAGGTGACTTTTTCACTCGCCATCAATCAGCTGTCCAACCGCCGTCGACCAACAGGGCCGTGCCTGTGACCAAGGCAGAGGCGTCGGTTGCTAGATACACCACCGCGCCCATGATGTCTTCAACCACGCCCGTCCGAGCGAGCTTGATCTTCTCTTTGATCCACGCCACACGCTCTGGCTGGTCAAAGGTTTGTTCAGTGAGGGGAGTACGGATAAACGTTGGGCACAGGGTGTTCACTCGAATGCCTGCACTGCCCCATTCGATCGCCATGGCTTTGGTGAAACCTTCAACGGCAAATTTGGACGCACAGTACACCGCGCGATCCACACCCCCGACATGAGCCATTTGCGATGAGAGATTGATTAGGGAGCCTGACCCACCTGATGCTTTGAGTCGTTTGGCGATCGCTGTTGTTAAAAAATAGGCGCCGCGTAAATTGACGTTCATGACCGTGTCAAAGTCGGCAACGGCGGTGTCCAACGCGGGGCTGTGAATGGCCAGGCCTGCGCTGTTGACTAACACGTTAAAGGGCGGTTGCTTTTCAATGGCAAGTTGCGTGGCCTCAACGTCTGCGATGTCCAGAACTAAGGCTTCACAACGATAGCCACGTGAACGCATAGCGTCTACCGTGCGGTTGAGTCGCTCTGTTCCTCGTGCTGCCAATACCACGTGCGCACCGGCTTCGGCAAGCGCGACCGCGCAACCTTGACCAATACCGGATGAGGCCCCCGTGACCAGCGCGCGTTGGCCGTCGAGCCTAAACGAGGGTGTGCGAGGCAACTGTTCCATTAGGATACCCAGCCCGCTTGTTGATGCCGCGTGATCATGCGCGCGAACAAATCAATGCCCATCTGTTTGAACAGATCGATCATGTCGACAAAGACCCAGTTCTCGGTGAACTGATCCCCGTCCCGCAACCAGAAGTCGATACCGGAAATCTTCAAACTGGCCCCCGATGCAGGTTCTCCCAGATAGGTGCCAGTGTGTGTGGCCTCCACTCCCGCTACACCCGACGCCGCCAACAGTCGCCCTTCGGCAAACAACGATTCAAGTCCAACCACTTTACGATCGGGGAACGCGACCAGCCAGGGCTGTTGATGCAGTTGTTCGAATTCATCGAACGACAAACAGGCACCGATACCGCCAGGGCCGTACCATTTCAGGTTGGGATGAAAATAGTCAGCCATGCTCATGCTGGCCAATTCGGTTTGATCAAAACTGTTTAACCCACCGTATAGAAGCCCATTACCCAGCTTTAGTGTGCGCGCAGACTCCTGCTGGTCTTGTGGATCCAACAGAACGCCGTCGAACCCGGTCGCCGCGGGAAACACATGCTCAGCGCCGCGGGATTTGGGCAACACCGGTAGGCCTAGCTGATCAAACCAATCGACAAAGTCAATCATCATTTGTGATTCGAACATCACCCCCTTGCTGAAACGAATGAACTCAGTCCAGCGAATGCGCAGTGGACGCGTCGACGCCGGTATACCGACAAAATCACCGATTGCCGTTCCCGTAAAATAGCCCATACCGGCGACCCAGTAGGCGTCTTTGGCATCAGTGTCCACGTGATCGGACGACTGCCCGCCCATGAACAGATGAGTCTGTCGTTTTAAATCAGGAATGGCCGACTTTAACGGCACTAACAAACGCTCTGCCAATGCGTCAGGGCCTACGAGTATACCCAGAGGCTCTGGGCCTTTAACACAGAATTGCGGAAACAGATAAGCCTTGGCGGCAGCTTCCACGGCATCGGCACTGGCGGCATCAATAGCCGCCCAGTACGCCAACACCTGCTGTTTATTCGATGAATCAGGCGACACGAAAACCCTTAGCTCTTTGTCACAGTGTGGGGGGCTGCTTCGCCGTACGGAATGTTGGTGCCACTGTGGCGCCGAACACGCACGTTGGCTTGCTCAGCATGCCCAACAAATCCCTCCAGCATGCACAGCCGCGAACAATAAGCGCCAATCTCAGCCGCTGCCGCATCAGTGGTAATGCGCTGGTAGCTGTGCGTTTTCAGAAACTTCCCTACCCATAGGCCTCCGGTATAACGCCCCGCTTTCCTGGTCGGTAGGGTGTGGTTGGTACCGATCACTTTGTCACCATTGGCGACGTTGGTGCGCGCACCTAAAAACAACGCACCGTAACAGGTCATATTGTCCAGAAACCAGTCATCGCGATCGGTCATGACCTGGACGTGTTCGCTGGCGATCTCATCAGCCATCTGCAGCATTTCATCGTAGCTATCGCAGACGATCACCTCACCGTAGTCGCGCCAACTCGCCCCCGCGGTCTCGGCCGTGGGTAACACCTTGAGCAAGTTATCAATCTCTGTCAGTGTGTTCATCGCCAACTCACGTGAATTGGTGAGTAACACCGCCGGTGAGTTGTAGCCGTGTTCGGCCTGACCCAGTAAGTCCGTTGCACACAATTCAGCATCGACGCTGTCGTCTGCGATCACCAGGGTTTCGGTTGGACCCGCAAACAGATCAATGCCCACGCGACCAAACAACTGGCGTTTGGCTTCAGCCACAAACGCATTACCCGGACCGATCAACATGTGTACCGGTTCGATGGTTTCTGTGCCCAGCGCTAATGCAC
>CALFBL010000196.1 GCA_937951695.1 uncultured Granulosicoccaceae bacterium
GTGTGTTCTCAGACATGCTCAGACGCTCCATCCCGCAATACGACATCATGCGCCGCAGTGTGTTTGAAGTGGGCAGCCACTTTGTCCAACCAGACACTCATATTGTCGATTTAGGCTGCTCTCGCGGTGATGCGTTGGCGCCCTTTGTCGAAGAATTTGCGCAGCGCTGTCGCTACCTCGGTCTTGAATTGTCGGACTCGATGTTGGAGGCCTCGCGAAGCCGGTTCGAGAAAGAAATTAAAAACAATTGGGTAGCAATAGAACAACACGATTTGCGCGACAGTTACCCTGATGTAAAAGCGTCGTTAACGCTCGCTGTTTTAACATTGCAATTTACCCCGATGGAACACCGTCAACGAATCTTGCGTGACATCGTTCGATCCACCGTTCCAGGCGGCGCTGTGATACTGGTTGAAAAAGTGTTGGGGGACACCGCCGACATCGACGAGATGATGGTGCATACCTACTACCAGCTCAAACGATCAAACGGGTATTCCGACGAAATCATTGAACGCAAGCGCCTCGCACTGGAAGGGGTGTTAGTGCCGGTAACTGGTCGGTGGAATGAAGAGCTGCTGCGCAGTGCAGGCTTTACCCAAGTGGATTGTTTCTGGCGCTGGATGAACTTCAGTGCCTGGGTGGGGATTGTTGGCTAACTTTGAAAACCGGCAGCTTCACAGGGTGTGATCTACGGCAGCTTCACTGGGTGTGAAGCCGCCGGTTCAACGGTTTAAATAGGTCGCGATTTGCCTTGTTTATAGTCGCGATAAGCCACCTTTAACATGCTGGTATCCGAATCTTGTGGGCGCCATTTTAAATCCCGATCGGCTTTGCTGCAATCCAGAATACAGGTCTCGTCTGCGATCAAGTACTGCTCAGGATCCATCAACGGTTTACCCATCCGATCGAGCCCTGCCAACACAGCCTTGACGGCAAACGCAGGGGTTGGAATGAGGATGGATTTGCTGCCAGCTTCGTTGATCAAGTCCTTTAACAACTCGTTCACCGTCGGTGGATTCTCAGAGCCGAGGTTGTAGTTCTCGTTCGGAAAACCGGCCGCCACCGCTGCCAGACACGCACGGGCGCAATCACTGACTGAGATAAATTGGTAGTAGTTTTTGCCGCTGCCGATGGTGGGCACTGGTAAGTTCATATCAATTAGCTTGAACAGTTTTTCTAGTATGCCCAGACGGCCGTGGCCGATGATAAGGCGTGGCCGGAACAGCGTGATGTTAAAGCCTTTGGCACGATACGCATCAACCAGTTTTTCGGTCTGGTATTTCGCCTCGCCATAGGGGCCAATCGGCTTGCAGGGATGCTCTTCGGTACGCGGGTTAAATTCCGTGTGGCCGTACACCATGTCGGTGGTGTAGTACACGAGCTTGGACAGGGCGTTCTTCTCCATCCACTCCAGTACGTTTGTCGTGCCCACATATAAAGCTTGCCAGAAATAATCGTGCCGCTCTTTTCTCGGCAAGATCGGCACCAGCAGGCGAGCGGCGAAATGGTAGACGATATCATCGGCCCCCACGTCAATCGGTTCAAAGGTGGCTGGATCTCGCACGTCCATCTTTAGATAAGTTACGAGATCGGAATCGTAGTTGCCAAACTCCAACGATTGCTTTTCATCGCAGATTAAAACGCTTTCGCCGGCTTCTACCAGAATCCGCGTTAGTTCTGTTCCCAGAAAGCCATCACCGCCAAAAATAATGTGTTTCATAGTTTCCTATACCTTGAATCAAGCGCCAGATCATGCGCCAGACTTCGAACTCAATCAATGGCCAAACAACGAACCTTACTAAGCGCTTTGCGCCACCAGCACCACACCCAAACAGATACAGCCAACCCCTGCCACACGAACCATGTTCACTGACTCACCCAGCACGAAAAAGCCCCAAGCGGTGATCAATACAAACGATAAGCCGATGAACGGATAGGCAAAGCTGAGCTCCACCTTGGACAACACCAACAAGTGCGAGCCCATACTCACCACCATCATCACCAGCCCAAAAAACACCCAAGGGTTAAAGATGATAGAGAACGCCGCTGCCATGACAGCCGACGGGGTTAATTCAAACTGCGGCAAGACCGTCATGCCTTTTTTGAGCATGATCTGTGAGAAAAAATTCGTCAGGATCGTAAACAGGATCAGTGGAATGAATTTGGCCATGAGCTGCCCTTACAACGAGAGTCGTTTAAAAATGGCTTCGGGGATGCGGGTGATGATGAACATAATCCATCGCCAAAACCCGGGTGTATAAATCACATCCTTGTTTTTCTGCCAGCCTTTGATGATCTGCTCTGCCACCGTTTCAGGAGACGCCCAGAGTATGGCAGGCTGCTTGGGAATATGAGCGGTCATCGCAGTGTCGATAAATCCAGGTTTTACCGTCATTAAAGGAACGCCCGCTTTCATCAAACGATTGCGCAAGCCTTCACAATGGATGGATAGAGCGCCTTTGGCCGTGCCGTACCAATAGTTCGATGCTCGCCCGCGATCCCCCGCCACCGACGACACCACCACCAGGCTGCCAGAACCGCTCTGTTCCAACGTATTCGCCAGCCCGTGCAGCAAAGACAAAGGCGATAACAGGTTGACGTTCAGCGAGTCTTCGGCCACCTGCCAGTCGGTCTTGGCAGCATCTTGATCGGTTAGGGAGCTGTGGAAAATAAAGTAATGCTCAGCGGCTTCAATGTTGGCGAGTAATGATGTGTGTTCGTTCAAGTCGGCAAGTTCCGCAACCACTTCATGCACGGTGGCACCGCGCGCGGTTAGATCCGCTGCAACTTGGGACAGTTTTTCAGCGTTTCTCGCCACGAGGTAGAACTCGACGCCACTCGTGGCTAACTGCCGAGCAACGCACTGGGCAACACCGGAGGTCGCTCCGATAATAGCAATGGGTGATTGGCTCATGGCTGTTTATTCTCTGGTTGAGTCTGCGATACGCGTTGCCAGAAATCGGACGAACAGGCAGGGTCTTTAAAGCGTTTAAACGCCTCCCAATCTGGGAAATACTGTTGGAAGGACTCGGCGGACATCAGTTTATCTTTGGCCGGGTACACCGCACCATTAGCCTCTCTGACCATGGCATCAAGCCGTTCAATCAGATCAATGGTGTGCTTGCCACGTTCGGAAAAATCCAGTGCAAGGCAATAGCCTGGCCGTGGGAACGACAGCATACCGGGGGAAGGCAGATCGCCAAATTCTTTCAGTACCGCCAGAAACGAGCCCATACCGCTGTTGATAACGGTATCGAGAACCTTGGCCATCATCGG
>CALFBL010000197.1 GCA_937951695.1 uncultured Granulosicoccaceae bacterium
GGAGTGTCCGGGCCAGAATGAGCTGACATGGGTTGGCTTGGTGGCAGGGAGTAGGGTTACCAATATACCCTTGAACGCAGTCTAACGCCCGCGATTCGCCAATCACTTCCGTGCGGTTTACGAACCAGGTTCGCTCAATCGATGACTGAGCGCTAGTTCAATGCCTCTTAACTCCGCCAGGCCTTTGAGCCGACCAATAGCCGGGTAGCCAGGCTGTGTAGTACGAGTGTGATCATCAAGAATGTTCTGCCCGTGATCTGGACGGAAGGGGATTGTTGCATCGGCGCGTCCCGCAGCGCGGCGCTTAGCTTCTTCTCTGAGCACAGCGCTTATCAAGGCCACCATATCGGTGCCGCCCTCAAGGTGCGCTGTTTCATGAAAGCTGGTGATCAGCTGATCGCTTTCACGCTGAACATTACGAAGATGCAGAAAATGCACACGATCTCCCAGACGTTTCATCATGCCAGGCAAGTCGTTTGCGACGCGCACCCCAAGAGAACCCGAACACAAAGTGACACCATTAGCGGGAACATTCACAGCATCCAATATGGTCTGATAGTCTTTTTCTGTGGACATAATTCTAGGCAGCCCCAGCAATGAGAAAGGCGGATCGTCGGGGTGACAGCAAAGCCGCATGCCCAGTTGTTCCGCATGAGGGGCAACCGCTGCAAGAAACTCCATAAGATTTGAGCGAAGTTGCTCGGGCGAGATATCATCGTACGCCCCGAGGTGGCGACGGACGTCGTCTAACGACATCGTTGTCGCAGCCCCGGGCAGGCCGCTGACGATATTTCTGGTCAGTGCCGCTTTGTCGTCGTCCGACATGGTGGCAAATCGCACGTTCGCCTGTTCCACAATGTCCGCGGGAAAATCGGTTGCCGCACCCTCGCGACACAATATCGCTAAATCAAACGCGGCAAAATCCACAACATCGAAGCGCATGCACGTCGCACCGTTTGGCAGGCGGTAAGCAAGATCAGTGCGGGTCCAGTCAAGCACTGGCATGAAGTTATAGCAAACCACCTTGATGCCAGCGTCGTGCAGATGAGTCAGGCTTTGCTGATAATTCTCCAGGTGTTGTTGCCAATCCCCGGTTTGCCGTTTGATGTCTTCCGATACCGGAAGGCTCTCGACAACATCCCAGTGGAGCGGCGAAGCCGAGCCGTCAGACATTGTGGCGATTTCCTTTTGGCGCTTGACGATCTCATCGGCAGGCCAGACCATACCCGGCACGATGTGATGCAAAGCCGACACCACGCCTTGCACGCCTGCCTGTAACAGGTCATCGATTGAAACTGAATCATTGGGACCAAACCAACGCCACGTCTGTTGCATCAACCCCTCCATCTATTCCAACCAAACCCGCACACTACCATACCAGTTGACAAGATCTGACACAGTCGACGTCAATCCATCCCGTTTCATCACCGATGCCACGCGCAGATTTGGATTTGAACACCCGAGCTCAAGCACGCCATTGCGCGGATGCTGATACGCACAGCATGCTCGAGAACTGACAGCGTTGGTTTTCGAACAATATTTCGCAAACCACTCGGCCTTTTTCAATCCGCTAGACGACACCGGTATACCATTGTGGCCAGAAACGCTGGGCGCGGCTATTGGTCAGGGTGGCCATGAGCTCGTCTATGGGTGCGCATCGGTCGGTTGATGGTGTAGTGGCAAACGCCGCTCTACGCGGTGGCGCCAAGGTTAGCGGTGTTCTTCCCAAGGCATTAGCCAATCTTTAACTGGCGCACCCCAACCTGTCCGATCTGCATATCGTCAGATCGATGCACGAACGCAAGATGATGATGGCTGATTTATCAGACGCATTCATTGCCTTGCCTGGTGGCATAGGAACGCTGGAAGTAATGTTCGACGCTTGGGCGTGGACGCAACTGGGATTTCACTCCAAACCAGTTGGGTTGCTGAACGTTCAGGAGTTCTTCAATCCTCTAATATCGTATCTATCCGGAGTGGTGGATGCAGGCTTCACCAAACGCGCACACTACGATATGTTGGTCGTCGATACACACCCTGAAGAAGTCCTATCGCGACTGCGAAGCTCAAAACTGGCTTATGAACCGCAGTGGGTAGACAGGGGGTTGACATAAAATTTTGATTGGAGCAGGCATTTTTGCCTTGTAATCGGCTCTATAGACGAATTTCACGGTGCACCGATACTGTATTCGCAGATTCTGTGTGGAGAAGTTCGAAAGCAAGCTGACACTCGGCTCAGTCAATACTGCGGGCGGGATCGACCCATTTCTATCGTTGGAAAGGCTCCCGTTTGGTGGAAGCATCTCCACCCCAAGAAGGAGAATACATCACTAAACGTATTTCAAGCCCTTCTCACTCAGCCGCTCGCGCATGTTGTACATATCCAGACCCAGTTCGCCACCGGCTAAACGTTCACGCTTCATGGTCTCGTTAGCGATGCGCTCTTGAGCCTTTGTCAGTACATCAGCAGCCTCTGCGCGCTTGACCACGCACACGCCATCGTCGTCGGCTACGATTACGTCTCCAGGTTCTACAAACGCCTGAGCACACACCACGGGAACATTTACCGACCCGAGCGACTCCTTGATTGTGCCCTGAGCACAAATGGCCTTCGACCAAACAGGAAAGTTCATTTCGGTAAGGTCGCGCACATCTCGCACACCCGCATCGATGACCAAGCCTCGACACCCTCGGGCTTGAGCCGACGTTGCCAATAGATCGCCAAAGTAACCGGCGTTCGAGGGTGAGGTGGTCCCCAGCACCATGATGTCCCCGGCTTTCAATTGCTCGATGGCGACATGTATCATCCAGTTATCACAGGGCGGGGCAAGAATCGTAATCGCCGAACCTGCGATGGATGCGCCGGCGAAGATCGGGCGCAGGTAACTGGCGAGCAAGCCTTTTCGCCCTTGCGCCTCATGCACTGTGGCCACACCCATCTCGGCTAAGGCGTCGATAAGAGCAGGATCAGCGCGATCAATGGTTTGCTGCACGACCCCGATACGACCTTCTGGTGGCGTACTCATCACAGTTCATCCACACAACGCGGGTACACCGATTGAAAGCCTTCGGCGTATTGAGCGGCACGACCGCCAGCTTGCCCACCGGAATTACGACGAAAGTGATTGCCCCGATTCTCAGCGACGTTGGTGTAGAAATCCCACAGGTGATGCTGGCCTTCCATACATTCAATGGCTGCGCGC
>CALFBL010000198.1 GCA_937951695.1 uncultured Granulosicoccaceae bacterium
TATTGACACCCTACCAATAAGTAGGTAGGCTACTTCTCATGTTGAGAATATCGACAAGAGATCAGATATTAAATATTGCGCAAGCGTTGGCGCAAACGCGTGGATTCAATGCGTTCAGCTATGCCGATATTGCTGAGGAGTTGGGCATTAGAAACGCGAGTATCCACCACCATTTTCCGTCTAAATTAGATCTGGAAGCTGAGTTGCTATCTCGTTATAGATCCGTTTTTGTCAACGAATTGAGTAACATTAGATCTGAAGAAGCAAAAAGTGCTGGGTGCTTGCAGCGCTACACGCAGCTATATTTTGACACGCTGAAAAGTCACCGCGTATGTTTAGGTGGCATGATGGCCTCTGATGTTGGTGCGTTGCCAGACGTGCTAGCACCATCGCTCAACGCTTTTTTTGAAGAGCAGCTAGAGTGGTTGACGAGTGTGCTACGTACCGGTAAAAAGAATGGAGAACTGAACTATTCAGGCTCAGCTGAATCCCAAGCAAACCTATTGCTAGCGGCTCTACAAGGAGGGCTCATGATAACAAATGCCACGAACGATGAAGCCATTTTTATGAGTATGAGCAAAACACTCCTGGCACAGTTGAAGTGAAGTATTCGAGAGTAGGTTTTTTTGCCTTGAAACTACCTACTAGTAGGTAGTTTCAAGGCTCAGGTAGCTTGATCGTAATAGCCCAGAAAAAATGATGAATGAGAAAAATTTAAGTCGCAGGGTTTTCGGATCGAACGCCGTCGCAGGCTCCTAGTGTTTTTCGGTTTACATTCAGAATCTATTTTTATTCTCATAGCAGTAGAACGTGAAAATCTAACTTTTAATCAGGGGTATTAAACGATGAAAAAGCATACGCATCCTGTCACCATGGCAACTGTATTTACCTGTGGGAACTGCGGTACCGAAATAGCTGTAAGCTCTACGGTAAAGGCAATTGCAAAGCTTGATACATGCTCGAGTTGTCATCCAGCCTATACCGGCATAGAAGTTCAGCAGGCGTCTGGTAGTAAGATTGATGCTTTTAACGCTCGTTATGGCAGAAAGTAGTGGGTAGGTTGATTACCCTGTGCACATTCCAACTCAGACCGACGGTTGGCGAAGCGCTTTACAGGCTTTTCAATTCTGGAAATTCCTGCTCCCAGTAACCCAACATATGCGGCTTCACGGCGCATCAATCGCGCACTTTACCAAGGGTGAATTACCGCTTGTTGGGTATTGTGGGGAGTTTTATATCAGGACTGATTTCCAGCATAAGCCTCTACCCGTTGTTTTAGTTTTTGACCGGGGCGGAACGTGACTACTCGGCGGGCCGAAATGGGAATTTCTTCACCGGTTTTCGGATTTCTGCCCGGTCTTTCGCCCTTATTACGCAATACAAAATTGCCGAAACCAGACAATTTTACGTCATGACCGGCTTCTAATGACGTTCGAACCTCTTCGAAGAACTGATCGACGAACTCTTTCGCCTCTCGTTTGTTCAGCCCGAGTTCATCGAACAACATCTCAGCGATTGCAGCTTTCGTTAACGCCATGATTTAACCTCGAAGTTCAGCACCCAATTTGGTTGTTACAGCTAACATGATCGCGTCTACTGCCGCCTCCACTTCCTGCTCTTCTAGAGTGCGTGAAAAGTCTTGCAGAATCAAGCCAATAGCGACACTCTTCTTGCCTGTGTCGACGTTATCGCCTTCGTACACGTCAAACGCTCGCACTGACTGCACTATGGTAGGCGCAGCCTGCTTGATACAGGCCTCAAGCGTTACCCAAGGAAGCTCAGAATTCACCACTAACGCTAGATCACGACGCACATTCGGGTATTTTGACACTGGCTTAATGGCTGGTAATAACGCTGTTTGCAGGGTTTTCAATGCTACCTCAAACACCACAGGTGCATGGTTAAGATCGAGCTCCCTTAGCAAACCTGGGTTCAGGCGACCGATGTAGCCGACCGGCACACCGTTGGACAATACGCAGGAGCGCTGACCCGGATGCAGGGTGTCCAGCGTGCATTCGCCAAACGTCACAGCACTGCCGTTGGCGCTGCGTATCAGTGCCTCCAAGTCTGCCTTAATGTCAAAGAAATCCACCTCGTTTGCATCGCTGGCCCAGCCTTCAGGCTGTCTTGAACCCACCGCTAATCCAGCCAGCATGGTTTGCTGTATCAAGCCATGTCCGATCTGCAGATCATCGTGGAAGTTGGCGTCCAGCATGGAGTCTGCCACAGTATTCGAGGCCTGTAAAAAACGCAAACCGCTTTCAAAAATTCGCATCTCGTTCAACTGCCGACTTTGATTGCGACGCTGTGTGTCGAGCAACCCACCTAATAAGGTCGTGCGCATCACAGCGAGGTCAGTGGAGATCGGGTTAGCCAACGGTAAGGCTGCGAGGTCCGGGCGTAAAGTGTTTTGCTGTTCCGCATCAACGAAACTGTAGGTGACGACTTCCTGATAACCACGATTGACCAGATGCTGCTTGATCGCGATCAGCGGCACCGCCGTCTCTTTTACGTCCAGGAACACCGGACTGTGTCCAGGCGAAGTTCGCGGCAGCGAATCAAAGCCGTTCACCCGCGCCACCTCTTCGATAAAATCCTCTTCGATGCGAAGGTCGTAGCGGTGACTCGGCGGCATCACCACCCAGTCGTCGCCTTGCGATTCCACGCTGACACCCAAGCGCTTTAAAATGCGTTCCACGTTAGCAGGCTCCGGCTTCACACCAATGATACGGTGCAGCCGGGACCGACGCAGTAACACAGGCGATCCCAGTGGCAGATTGTGCGAATCCTGCCAGTCGCTCACGGTGCCCGGTAACCCACCGCTTAAGTTTAACAACATTCCCGTGGCGTACTCAATAGCGTCCTTTTGCAGCTTCGGATCCACGCCCCGTTCGAAACGCTGAGAAGATTCGGTATGACAGCCGTATTGCCGCGGCTTGCCGATCGTTCGCTCGGGTAGAAACAACGCCGACTCAAACAAAATGTTTGTGCTCTGTTCATCCACCGCGGTGCTCGCACCGCCCATGATGCCGGCAATGCCAATGGCACCGCTGTCATCGGCGATAACAGTCGTGTCACCGGTGAGCTTTACCGTGCGACCATCCAGCAGTTCAAGGGCTTCGCCTTCACCCGCTTCACGCACTTGTATATTGCCTTGCACCTTATCCAGATCGAACGCATGCATCGGCTGACCGAGCTCGAGCATCACGTAGTTGGTCACATCTACCGCTGGGTTAATCGCTCGAACCCCGGCGCGACGTAAGCGTTCCGTTAACCACACAGGCGAGGGCCGGGTGAGGTCCACATCGCGAATCACGCGACTGCAGTAGCGTACGCATGACGAGCCAGGTTCCACACGAACCAGCCACTCTTCTTTGTGCTGAGGAGCGATGTTGGTAATTTCGTGCAGCAGCATCGATACATCGTTTTTTGCACACAAATCTCTGGCGATGCCGCGGATGCTCAAGCAATCGCCTCGATCGGGGGTGAGTTCGATAGCGATGATGTTGTCGTTTAATTCCAAAAACGAGGACAACGAGTCCCCAACAGGCGCTGACTCGGGCAATTCCATGATGCCCTCGTTACTCTCCGACAATCTCAACTCGGCCGCCGAACACAGCATGCCCGAGGAGTCTTCACCGCGCAGTTTGGCCGCCTTTATTTGCATCCCGCTGGGCATCGTACCGCCGACCATAACGAACGCTGTGACCAAACCCAGACGGGCATTAGGTGCCCCGCAGACCACTTGCACAAGATCAGACATACCGCAGTCGACGTCGCAAATTTGCAACTTCTTCGCGTCAGGATGAGGCCGAATCTTGTCAATGCGAGCGATGACCACTTTTTTGAAGTCGGGCTGAGCAGACACCACCTCGTCCACTTCCAAACCCAAAAACGTCAGTTGGTCGGCCAGTGTCTCGGTATCAGCCGGCGGATTGACCCACTCGCGTAACCAGTTCTCTGAGAATTTCATACGTCGCTCCGCTCTCGATAAAACAACCTAATTGAACTGCGCCAAAAAGCGCATGTCGTTCTCGTAGAACTGACGTAGGTCGGTCACCCCGTAGCGCAACATCGCGAGGCGCTCCACCCCCAAGCCAAACGCGTAACCGGTCCATGCTTCCGAATCGATCCGCACCGAACGAAACACCGCCGGGTGCACCACACCCGAACCCAGCACTTCCAGCCACGGTCCCTGGTTGATTCGGATGTCCACTTCAGCGGACGGCTCGGTAAACGGAAAATAAGACGGACGAAATCGTATCTCGCAATCGTCCTGATCAAAAAAACGTTGTAGAAAACCTTCTAGATGGCCCATCAGATCCGTTAACCCCACGTCTCTGTCAACCAATAAACCTTCAACTTGGTGAAACATAGGTGAATGAGTCTGATCCGAATCGCAGCGATACACCCGCCCTGGGGCGAGAATTCGCATCGGTGGTTTGTTGTCCGTCATATGACGAATCTGCACTGACGAGGTGTGCGTACGCAGCAGCCGGGCGGCATCAAAATAGAAGGTATCGTGCATCGCACGAGCGGGATGGTGGGCTGGAATATTCAACGCCTCAAAGTTGTGGAAATCGTCTTCAATCTCGGGCCCGTGCACCGTGCTGAAACCCAGCGATCCGAACAGAGCACAGATGCGCTCAATGGTTAACGTCACAGGGTGCAAACCGCCGGCAAAACCGCTTCGACCCGGCAAGGACACATCCAACGCATCGGCGGTGAGCTTCTCCGCCAGAGCGTGCTGTTCCAGCACAATTTTGCGCTCGTCCAGTAACGCTTGGACCTGCACCTTAATTTTATTCACCGCTTGACCAGCGGCCGGTTTCTCTTCCTTTGGCAACTGCCCGATGGCTTTCAGCGAATCGGTCAAGCGACCTTTCTTACCCAACAATTCCACACGCGCCTGCTCGAGTGCATCAGGGGATGCGGCATCGGCAATGATGTTTTGCGCATCGGTGAGCAGTTGATCTAAGTTCAGTGCCATAGGATCTACTTGTTTC
Source organism: uncultured Granulosicoccaceae bacterium (assembly GCA_937951695.1). Lineage (GTDB taxonomy): Bacteria > Pseudomonadota > Gammaproteobacteria > Granulosicoccales > Granulosicoccaceae > Granulosicoccus. The sequence goes on from CALFBL010000198.1 coordinate 5,007, forward strand.
AGTCTAAGTAAAAAAGGGTCAGACAAAAAAAAGGGAAAGACCAACCCGGCATCGCCAGTTGGACCTTCCCTTCGTCGATAAGGCGCGCCCCTGTAAGGGTTACGATTGCCGAGCTAACCCAGCTTTGGCCTTATCGACAATGGCGGTAAACGCCATCGCATCAGCGATTGCGATGTCGGCCAACATTTTTCGATCGACTTCAATCTCAGCGATTTTCAGCCCCTGCATCATGCGGCTGTAGGTCAGACCGTTCTCACGCGCTGCGGCATTGATTCGTGCAATCCATAAGCGACGGAACATACGCTTCTTAGCTTTGCGATCGCGGTAAGCGTATTGGCCGGCTTTGGTAACGGCTTGTTTGGCAACTCGAAAGACCCGGCTACGTGCGCCGCGGTATCCTTTCGCCTGCTTTAAAATTTTCTTGTGGCTGGCTCTCGCCGTGACGCCGCGTTTTACTCTTGGCATTTCACAATCTCCTTAGCGCAGGTTAGGCAGCATACGTTTTATGAGAACCACATCGCTGTCGTGCACCATGGATGCGCCGCGAAGATGACGCTTTCGCTTAGTGCTTTTTTTTGTGAGGATATGGCGCCGGTGAGACTGCTTACGCTTGTAACCACCGGACCCTGTGCGCTTGAAACGCTTGGCCGCCCCGCTGACGGACTTTTGCTTATTCGACACTGTTCGAACTCCTGAAAATTATGTGGGCCATCACGCCCCACCCATAGTTCACCCATGACGTCGTAGTGTCTGTACGTCATTGGGCGGCGAACCCTCAACCACAAAAAAACGGGTTTCAGGCGCTGGCGCCCGATACAGCACAGGGACTCCCAGTCTTTACGTTTTTCACGCTCGATCCAAACGCAGTCGAACGATCCTCAAATTGTACCTCAGACCATCCCTGCGTGCCTTAGCGGGATTTGATCCCTAATGCTCAAACACTCTTTTTCGGGGCGATGACCATGACCATCTGGCGACCTTCGAGCTTTGGAAACTGCTCGACCACGCCGTATTCTTCCAAATCCTTCTCAACCCGCTTTAACAGCTGCGCGCCGAGCTCTCGGTGCGCCATCTCACGACCTCTAAACCGTAGTGTGATTTTGGTTTTGTCGCCGTTTTCCAAAAATCTCACCAAATTCCGCATTTTCACCCCGTAGTCACCGTCTTCGGTGCCGGGCCGGAACTTGATTTCCTTGATTTGAACCGTTTTCTGCTTTTTCTTAGCCGAATTCTGGCGCTTGCTCATTTCGAACTTGAAACGCCCATGATCCATGATTTTACATACAGGTGGTTCGGCGTTCGGTGAAATCTCGACCAAGTCCAAACTCACGCCCTTGGCGTGGGCAATGGCGTCATCGATCTTGACAACACCGATCTGCTCACCGTCCTGGCCGATTAGCCGAACTTCGGAAGCGGTGATTTCTTCGTTCTTCCGATTGATCTTTTTATTTGCTGAAATACGTTATTCCTCCACTGCAATCATTGCCCGAGTGGCAATTTCTGTCAGTAATTTTTGCTGGATACTATTGATTGACAAGGTACCAAGATCCTTGCCATTGCGCGTACGCACAGCGATTTCGCGATTAGCAACCTCTCGTTCCCCAGCAACCAGTAAATACGGGACGCGCTCAAGCGTCCACTCGCGAATTTTAAAGCCGATCTTCTCGTTGCGCAAATCAGTTTCGATCCTGATTCCACTATTTTGCATAATTTCGGCCACTTCCTCAACGTAAGCGGCGTGTTTGTCCGTGATATTCAGCAAAACAGCCTGAACTGGCGACAGCCATAGTGGTAATCGACCTTCGTGGTGCTCTATTAATATGCCAATGAAGCGCTCGAACGATCCGATGGTGGCGCGATGCAACATAACTGGCACCTGCTTCTCTCCGGTTTCGGCGACAAAACTGGCATCCAGACGGCCCGGCATGGAGAAATCCACCTGCATGGTGCCGCACTGCCAAACCCGACCGATGCAGTCGCGTAGGGAAAATTCGATTTTCGGCCCGTAGAACGCACCTTCACCGGGTAATTCTTCCCAAGGAAGCCCGGCAGAATCAAGAGCCACCGCCAAGGCCTTCTCTGCCCGGTCCCATGCCTCATCGCTACCGACCCGCTCTGGTGGGCGGGTGGACAAACGATAAATGATGTCGGTAAAGCCAAAATCGTTGTACACCTTGTGCAGGAATTTAATGAATTTCGCCACTTCAGCCTGAATGTCTTTCTCGGCGCAAAAAATATGACCATCGTCTTGAGTAAAGGCTCGTACGCGCATGATTCCGTGTAGGGCGCCAGACATCTCGTTTCTGTGGCAGGAACCGAATTCCGCGTATCGCAATGGCAGGTCGCGGTAACTTTTCAGCCCCTGATTGAACACCTGTACGTGGCACGGGCAATTCATCGGCTTCACCGCATAGCGCCGGTCTTCGGTTTCCACGTTGAACATGTTGTCGCCAAATTTGTCGGCGTGCCCACTTTTCTCCCACAAGCTGTAATCGACGATCTGCGGGGTTCTGATTTCCTGATACCCATCCTCTACCTGGCGCGTGCGCATATACTGCTCCACCGCCTGGTAGATAGCCCAGCCGCGCGGATGCCAGAACACCATCCCTGGCGCTTCTTCCTGCAGATGAAACAGATCCAGCTGCTTGCCGAGTTTTCGGTGATCGCGCTTCTCCGCTTCGGCCAAATTGTGCAGATGCGCTTTAAGCGCCTTTTTATCGGTGAAAGCGGTACCGTAGATGCGCTGCAGCATCTGGTTATTCGCATCGGCTCGCCAATAGGCGCCGGCGAGTTTGGTGAGCTTGAACGCGTTCAGTACTTGGGTGTTCGGTACGTGCGGGCCACGACATAAATCGGTGAAGTCGCCCTGCTTGTATAAGGTGAGCGTCTCATCACCGGGAATGCTGTCGATGATCTCGCACTTGAAATCTTCACCGAGATCGTTAAAAAACGCCTTAGCCTCGTCGCGAGTCACCACGATGCGCTCAATCTTATCGCCAGCGCTCGCCAGTTCCGTCATACGCTTTTCTATGGCTTCAAAGTCCTCCGGTGTGAATGAACGATCGTAAGCAAAGTCGTAATAGAAGCCGTCATCGACCACTGGCCCGATGGTAACTTGCGCTTCGGGATAGAGTTGTTTGACCGCTTGAGCGAGCAGATGAGCGGTGGAGTGACGCACCAGCGCAAGGGCTTCATCGCTTTTGTTGGTGACAATAGCCAGTTTTGCATCTTGTTCGATAATGTGGCTGGTGTCGACCAAAGTGCCATCAACTACCCCAGCAAGGGCGGCTTTCGCAAGGCCTGCACCAATGTCAGCGGCAACATCAAAGACGGTGACGGAGTTGGCGAAGTGACGGGCACTGCCGTCGGGCAGAGTAATCTGGGGCATACTTTTTATAGCGCTCAGTGGTGGCTCTTACGATGGGCCACGTGTTGGGCAATATCA
>CALFBL010000199.1 GCA_937951695.1 uncultured Granulosicoccaceae bacterium
ACGCGGCCACCGGTCGTGACGCTGTGACTTGGAACGTGGTGGCCGTGCCTGAATTTTCGATGAACGCCTACACCTGGTGCTTCCCGGTCGCCGGTTGCGTCAGCTACCGTGGCTATTTTGATAAGGCCAATGCCGAAGCGTATGCCACTAAGTTCCGCAAAGACGGGTTTGATGTCACCGTCGGCGGTGCCAGTGCCTACTCAACGCTGGGTTGGTTCGACGATCCCGTGCTCGATACCATGCTGCGAGGCGGGGATGTTCGATACGTGTCCACCCTGTTCCATGAGTTGGCGCATCAGGTACTTTATATAAAAGACGACAGCTCTTTTAACGAAGCGTTTGCCTCGTTCGTAGAACAACAAGCGTTTCGTGAGTGGTTAAGTAACAACGGTGAAGAAAATCGCATTGAAGGCTACGATGCCTACCTGCAACGCAATGCAGAATTTTCCGATTTGCTCGAACTCACTCGCAATGAATTGGTCGACTTGTACGAACAGCCAGATCTAGACGAAAACACCCGACGCACGAAGAAAGCAGAGGTGTTTGCGGGAATGCAAGCGCGCTATGGAGAATTAAAAGCCTCATGGGACGGCTACGCCGGTTACGATCGATGGTTCGATCGCGATTTAAACAACGCACATTTGCTTGGTGTCTCCACCTATCGTCGTCTGATTCCCGCGTTTGCCGCGATGTACGAAGAGTCTGGTAGCGATTTACCAGCGTTTTATGAACGGGCGAAAGAAGTCGCCGCCATGCCTACCGATGCCAGAAACGTGTTGATGGATGAGTATGGTGAGGCTCGTGCGCAAAGTCTTGGTGAGCAGCAGGGATTAGTGCTGTCGGAGTGAGGTTTGCGGTGTCTCGACAAGGGGTTTCAATAATTGTATCAACGCCTAGCCATTTCCCGATAACGCTGCAACTCGCCATTTAAATCTGAATCGCTCAAGTAACTCGGAACAATCGACGAAATCGGTGTTGGCTGAGACGGCACACCGTCAGGCAATACGTTGTCGGTTTGCAGCGAGGCGTAGTTGTCTCGTGAGAACGGCTTGCCTGGCACGAATTCAAGGACAAATGCCTGAATCTTACTCAATGCATCGGGCAACTCGATGATGGGACGTTTGATGCCAGCCATCTCGCCGGTCATTGTCACCAGCTCTTTCAGCGTGAATACCTCTGGACCGCCGAGGTTAATGACTTGGCCGACATTGTCTGGATTATGCAACGCGCCAATCATGGCATCGCACACATCGCCAATGTAGACCGGCTGCATTTTTGAATCGGCACACGCCAAAGGCATGACGGGCGCAAGGCGCAGAAGTTGGGCGAAGCGGTTGAAGAAGGAGTCTCTACGGCCAAAAATGACCGACGGTCTGAAAATTGTCCAAGCCACATGGGCAGCGTCGCGCACATGATTTTCCGCCACACCCTTGGATTTGAGGTATTCGCTGCTGCCGTCAGTGGCGTCAGCTCCCAATGCGCTCATGTGCAAATAGCGCGGAACGGCGGCACGCTTGCAAGCTTGCATCGTGGTGGCTGTCAGATCCGCGTGGGCGCCGTGGAATCCGTTTTTAGCCTGACTTCCTGCGGTGTTCAGGATGCCTACAAGGTTGATGACGACATCCGAGCCAGTAATGGCGGTGCTCAGTGCGTCCAACTCATGAATGTTGGTCTCGATGACTTTAACGTTGGTGAGCACTCGAAATGCCTTAACCCGCGATGCACGTCGGGTTAGGATGCGAATCTCGGTTGCCTCGGAGGCAAGACGATTTGTGAGTTCGGTTCCAACAAATCCGCTGCCACCAAGTACGGTAATTACGGGTAATTGTTTCGGCACGGGGGCCTCCGGGGGTTCGAGGTGTTCTGACACACATAGTACAAAGGTTATCGGCCGTATTCTGCCGAAAGCCAGACAAAGTTTTGTTGATTGCAGGGCAAAAAATTTCCATTGGCCCTGAGGGGACAACCAGTCGATCATCGGAAGCTATGAGAAATCCGCTTGATGCAACGACCGGCCTGCCGGAATTTGAGAACCATTCGAAGCAAGAGGTTAAGACTACCACTTGCTATATGTGTGCGTGCCGTTGCGGCATAAAAGTCACCATCGAAGACAATCAGGTTCGCTTTATCCAGGGCAATCGCGACCACCCGGTAAACAAAGGGGTGCTGTGTGCCAAGGGCAACGCCGGCATCATGAAACAGCAGAGCCCTGCCAAGCTCACCCAGCCTTTGCTGCGTAAGCCTGGCACCGAGCGCGGTTCTGGCGAATTTGAACCGATCTCTTGGGATGCAGCGCTCGCGATGCTCGGCAAACGTCTTAAGCACATTCGTGAAACCGATCCACAAAAGCTGGCGTTCTTCACCGGTCGCGATCAGATGCAGGCGCTGACCGGTTTCTGGGCAAGCCAATTCGGTACCGTTAACTGGGCCGCCCACGGTGGGTTCTGTTCGGTGAACATGGCCGCCGGAGGATTGTATTCGGTGGGGCAATCGTTCTGGGAGTTTGGCGAGCCCGACTGGGATAACGCCAAATATTTCATGATGTGGGGTGTGGCCGAAGATCATGCGTCCAATCCGATCAAGATCGGGCTGGAAAAATTAAAGCGCCAGGGGGCGAAGTTTGTTGCGATCAACCCCGTGCGTACGGGCTATCAGGCCATCGCCGATGAATGGATTGGTATCAAGCCCGGTACCGATGGCTTGTTGGCGTTGTCGTTTGTGCACGTGTTGTTGAAAAATGAACAGTTCGACTGGGATTTTCTCACCCGTTACACCAACTCAACGCAGTTGGTTATCGATGCACCCGGCACATCCAGCGATGGAATGTTGTATCGCGACGCTGAAGGCGAATTGTTGGCCTACAACCTGGACACCGAATCCTTTGTTCAGTGGCGTGATGTCTCCGCCCAGCCTGCCTTGTTTGGCGAATACACCGGCACCGCGGGTGAGAAGCTGAAGACGGTGATGACGGTGCTTGCGGAAAAGTATCTCGACTCGCAGTACGCGCCCGAGAACGTGGCAGAAGAATGCGGTGTGTCCGCAGAGACAATAGAGCGATTAGCTTTAGAGATGGCCCACGTGGCATTTCAGGAATCGATCGTAATCGACACCCCTTGGACGGATTGGGCGGGTCGCAAGCACAATCAATTCATTGGTCGTCCGGTTGCCATGCACGCCATGCGCGGCATTTCCGCTCACTCCAACGGTTTTCAGACCTGTCGCGCGATTCACTTGGTGCAAGTGCTGCTGGGTGCAATTGATACACCAGGGTCGCACCTGGCCAAGCCACCGTTTCCACGTCATGTTGCTCCGCCGGTTAAACCGGCCAAACCGCAAGGCCCAAACACGCCATTAAAGTCACCCCCCCTGGGGTTTCCGATGGCACCTGAAGATCTGGTCATTGATGACGACGGCGAGCCGCTGCGTATCGATAAAGCCTATTCATGGGAAGCACCGATTGCCAATCATGGCATGATGCACATGGTGATTACCAATGCGGTGAAGGGGGATCCCTACACCATCGATACGTTGATGCTATTCATGGCTAACATGGGCTGGAATTCATCGATGAACACCGCTGAAGTGCAGAACATGTTGCGCTCTAAAGGCGACAACGGTGAATACAAAATTCCGTTTATCGTCACCAGCGATGCGTTTCATTCCGAGATGGTGAATTATTCCGATCTGGTGTTACCCGACACTACATACTTGGAGCGGTTTGACACCATCTCTATTCTCGATCGTCCCATCAGTGAACCGCACGCAGTGTGCGATGCTATTCGCCAACCGGTCATCCAGGCCGATCGCGATGTGCGCCCTTGGCAGGAAGTGTTGATCGAACTCGGCACCGAGCTGGGTTTTCCAGCACTGATTAAAGATGATGGATCGGCCAAGTTTAAAGGCTATGAAGATTTCATCGTTAACTGGGAGAAATCTCCCGGTGTTGGTTTTCTGGCAGGTTTTCGCGGTGAGAACGGTGAGAAGTCCCTGGTGGGGCAACCTAACCCCAACCAGTGGCAGGATTACATCGACAATGGCTGCTTCTTTCAGCAAGACTTGCCGCCTGAACATCGCTACTACCGCTTTGCCAATAAAAGTTACCTGGAGTGGGCAGCGAGTGTC
>CALFBL010000200.1 GCA_937951695.1 uncultured Granulosicoccaceae bacterium
TCTGCTCATCGAGTTTTTCGGTGAGTGAATTCAGCACTACATCGACAAAACGATCCCATTCACGGCTGTCGCGATTCGCCACGTTGTCAGGCATGTTCATGCGGATTTTAACCATGGTGCCGTCGTGTTCTGTTTGATACACGAGGGTGTAGGACGCGAGGTTTTGCCGTAGGTAAGTCGCCTGCACGCGAGCAACGGTGCGCAAGCCGTAGGCTTTCGTGGCTGCATCAATCACATCAAGGTTGTGGTAGACGCCTTGCTGCACGGCCTCGGATATCGCTTGCAGGGTTGCTTGGGTGGATCCCATGACCAGATCCGGGTGTTTTAAGGATTTGTTTTCTTCTGATACCGGGTAGACAAAGACATCAGCACTTCGGTGCTTGCGAGCGTTTGCGTAACGTACGGTAACGCCTTCACCCTCTGCATCGAACGCTCGCGCGCTTTCAATTTCAAAAGACTCGATGCTGTTGGGCAAATTTTCCACCAGTTCCAAATGTGGAATCTCGCCGTTAATATCCACCGCGTTGCTTTCAGCATCCGAGGGTTTGGCATCGATGCCTTCAACATCCAAAGCAGCCACGGTCTGATCTTCGATCGGCGCGAGATCTGGTGTTTTGTTGGTTGCGCATCCGGATAGCAGGGCAGTGGTGAGGGTAACGGATAGGGCGATTTTTGCAGGCATGGAAAAGCAACGAATTGATGAGTACCCGGTAACTCGCAAGAACTGCGCCGAGCGCGGGTAGTGACTACACTGAAGGGCATGGGATTGAAGAATTTACTAGCGCGAGTCGTGCACGGATTTATCCTACTGGCGGTAGTGCTCGCTGTGTCTGGGTGTGCCACAAGGCCTCCGGCACAACCGGAGAACATTTGCGCAATTTTTCACGAAAAGCCGGGCTGGCACAGTGCGGCGTTGAAGGCTGAGAAAAAGTGGGGCACATCGATGCACACGGTGATGGCTATCATGTATCAGGAATCGGCATACGTTGACGATATTCGCCCCCCTCGGACGAAATTGCTGTGGGTCATTCCGTGGAAACGGCCTAGCTCAGCGTACGGCTACTCGCAGGCATTAGAGGGTACTTGGCGGCACTACCAGAAAGAGACCGGTGAGTATTGGCGTGTACGTGATGATTTTGTCGACGCTACCGATTTCATTCAGTGGTACCTGAGCAAGTCGCGAAAGAGTGTCGGCTTATCCGCTGACGATGTGTATTCGTTGTACCTCACGTACCATGAGGGCTGGTATGGTTTTCAGAAACAGTCGTACCAATCCAAAGCCTGGCTGAAACGCGTGGCTGAGAATGTGCAGCGTCGATCCCGGCAATACGCCATACAATACGGCGGGTGCAAAGACAGTCTGCCGCGCGAAAGCTGGTGGCGACGCGTGTTTTAGCGTAAAACACACCTCTTCGAACTCTAGGATTACATGACATGGGCCTCGGATCAATTTTTGCCAAACTGTTCGGTTCGAGCAGCTCTACCGCCAGCACCGCAGAAGCGCCTGTGGAATACAAGGGGCTATACGTAATTGCCGAGCCGATACAAGAAGGAGGTCAGTATCGGACAGCGGGGTTTATTGAAAAACGCGACGGTGATGAGGTGCAGCGAACGCGATTCATACGCGCTGACAATCACACCGATCGTGACGCTGCTGTCAACCACGCGATCATGAAAGGCAAGCAAATTATCGACGAACAGGGTGAGTCTGTGCTCAGCGGTGATCACGCGTGACGGCTCTAGCCAGCCACTCTTAATTCATAGTTGCTCAAGCGACATTGACGTAACGTTTGCTTTCAACGGATTCACGCAAGACCTGGTGAATCCTACTCGGGCAATTGAACCGGTTGTAATTGTTCAAAACGATCCCCTGGGCCAGGGTTATCTTTGTGAGTTTCACCACCCAGATGAACCATTACACCCCAAACGGCGTTGAGTGCGGTTTGCATTGCGCCTTCGGCCCAGCCTGGCGTCCAGGACACATCGTCGCCTGCGAGGAAGATACCTCTTTCGTGTTTGGGGAAGTCTTTCTGATAAAAATGTGTATAGACGCGGCGGTTGTATCGGTAGTGACCGGGAAGTGCGCCTTTGAAGGCACCGAGGAAATTCTCATCCGCCTCCCACGACACGGTGATGGGTTGACCAACGATGTGGGAACGAATATCCAGATTCGGGTAGATCTTCTCCAGTGCAGACAACGCAAGGTCTGCGCGCCGAGTCGCCGACAGCGGCAGCATTTTTAACGCGTCCGCCATCCAGGTGTAGGTTAAGCAAATCACGCCCGGACGGTCGGGGCCGTTATCGAACAGGTAAGTGCCACGGGTGAGCCGATCGGTGAGCGTCATGCTCATGGGATAGCGATGCGTTTTTGCGTCGCGTTGAGTCCAGAATGCACTGTCGACCATGACAAAGGTTTTCGACGATTGCATGTAACTGGTGCGATCCAGCGCCATCCAGTGAGGGTGTGAAAACAGCGACTCCTCCGTGTCGATGCTGGTGGTTAATAGCCAGCTTTGGCACGACACCACAACCGCGTCAAACGCTTCGGAGTTACCGTATTGATCGACCACATTAAACGCACTACTGCCTCGGCGTTTAATGGCTGTGACGGCCCCTCGCGTCGCACCTTTGTGTAGTTTTGACAAACTGGTGCCTTGCGGCCAATGCTCAATGCTATCTGGCTCGTGTTGCCACAGTCGTCGAGGCAATTGCTCGGCGCCGCCAACGATTAACGATTGATGATCGTCGCAGGCGGTCAGCACGACGCGCAATATTTCTAGCATGGTGTTACGAAAATCGGAATCCCATCCGCCGGTGCCAAAGCCAACCTGGCCAAAAATTTCGCGATGACGAAACCCCAAATGTTTAAAGGCGTTTGAAGTCGATATAAAATCATAGAACGTTCGATCGTCCCATTCGTGCACCAGAGGTTCCCACAGTGCCTTGATCGCAGCCGCGTCACGATCGCATATGGCTTGGCGTAACTCTTTAAAATGGGCTTCTTCGTCCAGAGCCTGTTGCCAGGCATTGGCCACATCCTGATAAATTCCGGGTAAGTCGGCCGCGCTCTCGGCGTAGAGCGTTTCGCCGCCTAGGTCGATCACGGTGCTTAACGCAGCCGAGGTCAGCGGGTTAGGGAAGGGCTGGGTTTCAAGGTTTGTTAAGGCGACGTAATGATTGAAGGTGGTTGCCGATTCCGGGAATCTCATGCCGCCCAATTCAGCCACCACATCGTCGCTGTTGGGAAAGTGTTCGGACCGTAACCGACCCCCCATGCGTCCAGCTTCAAACAGGACAGGCTCTCGGCCCAGACGCATGAGTTCGAAGGCGGTAACAATTCCCGATATGCCAGCTCCGACTACGGCTACCCGTGAACCCATCGAGCCAGTGCCTAACTGACCAAGACCTGC
>CALFBL010000201.1 GCA_937951695.1 uncultured Granulosicoccaceae bacterium
ATCCGGCAGGTGCATGACCCGCCGACCGAAGCCTTGTAAATCTGGAAAACCGGGATGCGCGCCCAGGCTGGTGTGATGCTCGCTAGCGGTTGTAATGGTGTGCTGCATAACCACGGGGTCGCCTGCGTGAAACCCACAAGCAACGTTGGCGCTATTAACGATCGAAAGCAAGCTCTGGTCGTCGCCCATCGACCAAGGGCCAAACGATTCACCCAAGTCAGCATTCAGATTTAATTGCATAGTGTCGTTGTTCTCATCAAATGGGGTCCAGTGCGTTGGTCACACCGCCGATCAGATTCAGGCTCATCAATTGCGCCGAATCAAGATCGGTATGAATCATCGCGGACACCTTTTTACTGTGCGTATCCACGGCTTGTTCTATTGCCAGCGTATGGGCGCGCGCTGCATCGGTGCCCACACGCTCGAAGCGTACCGTCGTCCCCGGTCGGCACACTGACAACAGGGCCACATCGGCGCTAACGACCGTCGCGATCTTTGGATACCCTCCCGCGGTATTGGCGTCGGCCAGCATCACGATCGGGGTGCCGACGCCAGGCACCTGCACAGAACCTGGCAGTAGGGCGTCCGATACGATGTCTCGATGCGCTTCACTGCGGTGGGTTAGCGTTGGCCCGTCGAGCCTCGCTCCCATGCGATCGATGTCTTGCGTGATGCGATAGGGGTGGGAAAAAAATCGGTTAAGCGCATCGTCGGTGAAAGCATCGTCCTGAGGCCCCGGAACGGCTTTCAACGTAACTTGAGTGGTCCCGAGCGCCTCGCCGGGGAACAGATAGGGATCGATCACGGCGTCCGGTTCGCTACCCAACACCGCCGAACCGTGCACCGGTAGCTCATCTCCGGCGCTCAAGGCGCTGCCGTTCAGTCCACCTAAACCGGCTTTGGCAAAGGTGGCAACACTGCCAAAATGCGCCGAAACGTTGAGATCTTTCACACCGATCACTGCGCATCGATACCGGCCAGTGCGCTTTATCGACAAGCGCTCGCCGCTTAGCAAGCACAGAGTTCGCCAACCGTTAATCGATTCCACGGTCCCATTGGCACGCGTCACCTGAGCGTCCACGTCGCCGACGATCGATAAGCGCTGGGGTGTCAACGCCGAGACGCTCAACCCGCCTTCGAAAGTTTCAATGACCGCGCTCGTGTGGGGCTGCTGCAACAAGGCATTGGCAAATCGCATCCACGGCTCACAACCGATACCCGCCTGGGGAATGCCCAGATACCGTAAACCGCGCCGTCCACGATCCTGCAGGGTGCTGAGTAGTCCCGGGTGTTCAATGCGTAGGCTCATGCGGGCGGGTTGTTTTGGGCGGAATCGTTTGCGGTAGGGTCTGATCGAGTCTCCGTCGACTCATCATCGCGCTCGCGCCACTGCGACCAATTCACCACACCGTTATTCTTATCGCGCTCCAGAGCTTGTAGATCGTTCGCGTTGATGGGTTCAAAGCGAACCTTGTCGCCGGGGAATAGCAACGTCGGTCGGCTCGCTTGGGGATCAAACATCGACACCGGGCAACGCCCTAACAGATGCCAGCCACCGGGTGAATCCCAAGGGTACACACAGGTGAGCTTCATGGCGATAGCAACGCTGCCCGCAGGGACCTTTACGCGCGGCTCAGGGCGTCTGGGTAGGTGCAATCGTTCGTCTGTGTCACCCAAAAAACCGTAGCCAGGTTGAAACCCCAGGGTGTAGACCTGATAACGCCCGGCCAGGTGCCGTTGGATGACTTCGTCGACGGTTAGATTCGTGGCAGCTGCGACGGCCTTCAGATCAGGACCGAACTCGGAGTCGTAACACACGGGTAAGCGCCAACAGTAACCTGCTGCAGTGGCTCGCCCACCGGTGGGGATGGGATACTGGTCCAGCGTTGAGCGAAGCTCTGTCACCGAGGTGAGGAGCGGGTCTATCACAATCGCTAGCGATCGAAAGGTAGGCACCGTCTCCTGTAGACCGCGTAGCTTGCCTTGAGCGTGTAAAGCTGTGATGTGGGCGCGCAGTTCATTCACCGCGTTGACCCATTTTTTGTCGATCGTATCGCCAAATTCTGCGATTAGCGCGGTATCGCCCGCGTTCAGGAATCGGAAATTGGGTTGTGGATCTGCAGAGGACATGCGCACAGGATATCAGCCCAGACCAGGCGCGCGTGGTCGAGGTATGCGAGAATGTCAGGATCGAGAATACCGTCGCCATTGACGGCGGTTTTACGATCTTCGGCGGTTTGCTAGTGCTGTTGGTAGTGTCGTTGCGAACTTGCACAGGTTGTGAGTGCATCTGTACATTCGTTAACTTGATCGAAACAAACTATCCGCCAAATACATAAACGCTGCGAGCGACGGGCCGATACCGAATGCAAATAATACGGTTCCCAGTCCTGCGGTGCCGCCGAGCAGCCAACCAAGACACACCACGCTCACTTCAATAGCACTACGTATGTGTGCAATGGGTAAGCCGGTTACTTTCTGCAGTCCTGTCATCAAACCGTCTCGGGGTCCGGGACCAAGATTGGCGATAAGATAGATCGCCCCGCCAATTCCGGTAACCAAAACGCCTGCAACACACATAACCACTTGCCACAGTAACGATTGCGGGGTTGGTAAAAGTGGTGGCGCCACTGCAAGAACCGTCGAGATCACCAATACATTGGCGATGGTTCCAATGCCTGGCACTTGCTTCAGAGGAACCCAGAGCAGAAGCACCACCACACTGATAATCAAAGTGGCTAATCCTAAACCCCAACCGCTCTGGATGGTGAGTCCTTGAGCAAGTACCGTCCATGGGCTAACGCCGATGCCAGCGTTCACCATCAGCGCATCCCCTAAGCCGAACAGAAACAAGCCGCCCAGCAGAAACAGTACCGACGTGATGTTTGGTTTTAGCGTGAACGGTTTGGGTGCACTCCAGAAAAGGCGTGGCACCGATTTAACCGAAAGAAAATTCAGTGCCATAGTGACTGCACAAGCTTATCGGTAGTAAAATGGCTTGGTAGCATAGCAGGGCGGATCGGCGAAATTAAGGCTTTGGCAGGAAACAAAAGCTCTGCCGTATACAGTCTTTAGGTAAAGGCTATCACTGATGAACTCAACAGCGTCGGCGGAGTCCCAAACCGACCAGTGTAATCAACCACAGCCAAAAAGCCGCTGAGCCTAACCAGCGGCTGGTGTCGTTATCAGCGATTTGCCATTGAATCGTGCTGCTAGAGGTTAGCTCTGAATCTGTGGCATTGACTCGAACAACAAAATCGCCATCGGATTCTAGGGTGCCGCGAAGCACTCCGTCGCTCCCAAGCTTAATGCCCGTGGGTAGGCCCGTGGCATCTAAGGTAATGGAATCGCCTTCGGAATCGCGTGCAGCCAAATCAATTGCGACCGTATCTCCGCGTGTGTGGCTGAGTTGTTTGGGGGCCTGAAGGGAAGGCGCTGTGTTGTCCCGCAGTCCGTGGTAGCCGGGAGTCATTGTATGGAAATTTCTCGCCTGCATTAAAAATCCATCCCAATGCGAGTGCATATGCGCTCGGTCTTCATTGCGTGGTACGTGATGAAACGAGATGCGATGCCAGACTAATATGTCTTCATTTATCAACGATTCGTTGTCAACGAAATCTAAAACGGTGTCCCCACAATCCGGATTGAATCGTGAGTTCTCACTGGAAAAGCGTTCGCAGTCTTTTTGTCGGGTGACGAAAAAATCATATTTTGTATAGGGCTCTAAATTCTCTCTGACCAGCTTATGGCCGTAGCGCGTGGGCTCGATTAAATAGCCGGGCGATTGTGTAACGTCGAAGCTGTTTGCCTCCGAGGGATTATACTGCGCAGGTTGGTCGGTGATGTACCAGCTGCGCATGGTTTCCCGATCGATCTCGCGCGCGGCTTCAACGGCCAGCCTTTTGGTCGCTCTCGCGCGTCGACCTGAATCGTCTGCATGGTACGAGACCTCGCTGACGACGTCATCATTAGCAGAATCTCCCAGATCGAAATCAATGCGCCAGTAATAGTTGTGGGTGTGCGAGAGCCAAACGGTCGCTGGATCACCTTCAAGTTCCCGGCCGTGTTCGGCGTGCGTATGATCGCTACTGCGTTGCAAGGCGCCAGCTGCGCCTACAATCGGTTCGATAGACCCATCGTCGTAAAATTTCCAAGTAACCAAATAGGCATATGCGCCAACGTGCGAGGTTGAAAAGAGCTTCAACACCTCAGCGCGACGTGACTCGGTGTCGGTTCGATAGGCTTCAGATTCATCGTAGAGCTGCATGCACAGGCCGGCTCGGTTATTGATGTCGATCAACTCTCCGTCAGGGCAGTCGGTTTCCGTTAAGGTGCTTTGATACCCACCCCCTAAACCAAATTGCGTCACGTCGTTGTAGGTTACGTTGTTGTCGTCGTAGGCCACATGAAGCTGGGCGAGCCGGATGCTGCTGATAACCGGTATTGCCTCTCCGGCTGGGTTCTTGTAGTGGATATCACTCAGTACGATATTCTCCCGCCGTTTTGCGTCCCAACACAATCCCCACCCAGCGCCATTGTCGAAATCAGTTTGGATTTGATGTTCAACCGAACACGGAAGCTCGAACGAGGAAGCCTCAGCAGAGCTCGACAATGGCAATGAAAAAGCGCCGAGCAAAAGGGCGAGTATCGGCAAACTCATTCTTGGACTCCAGATACTAAGTCGGCGTCTTCGGGCATTGGTGCAAACGTTGATTGGGCGGTCCAATCGAAGGGGACTATTTTGAAACCAATTTCCCGAGCGGATATCGCCGGGAAATCTTCTGCTTGAGGGGTGAACTGATCGCTGACTGAATACCAGGTGACGATGTCATGCCCTACAAGGTTTTCGCCATTGATATAGTCATCGAGATCGTGGCGGCAATCGGGGTTGCCGATGGTGTTGAACGACGTGAATTGCTCACACTCGTGTTTTGCGGTAACGGTAAAATCAGAGTTTGGCCACTGTGCATTAGCACTGACGTAGCCAAACCCTGCTGTTTGCGGATCGAGATAGTAACCGATGCGCGTACTGGCAGAGGTGGGCCCACTGGAACGCGTCTCGTCGCTGATTCGCCAGCCACGAAACGATTCATTGTTGATCGAGCGCGCTGTCTCTGTCTCCAGCCGGGTGATCGTCATGTGCCGCAAACCGCTGTCGGTCTTTGGGGTGACGAATTCGAATTCGTCTACTCGGTCATTCAAGGCGCTACCATCGATATTAAAGTCCATTCGCCAGTTCACCAACAATGATGCCGTTGCCGCCAGTAAATCTAAACCTTTCACTGGGACACCAAATTTTGGATCGTCAGTGTTCCGGCCATCCGCCTGTTTTCAGGCTGCACGGCCGGAATTTTTATATGGGTTGCAGTTCAATCAATTCTGAATACGC
>CALFBL010000202.1 GCA_937951695.1 uncultured Granulosicoccaceae bacterium
GGCAGCGGTGACAAGGCTCTGGGCGGGATGATGACCGAGTACCAACCGATGGTGCTGGAAGAGGAAATGGCGCGTCAACAATACGCGGCCACTCTGTCAACGCTAGAGATCGCGCGGCTGGATGCGCAGAAGCAAAAGCAATACCTGGTGACTTTCGTGCCGCCAAGCCTGCCGGTTCAAGCATCAGAGCCCCGACGTGTGCAGCAAGTCATCATCGTTATGGTGTATTCGTTTCTAGCGTATCTGATCTTCGGCTTGTTGTGGGCGGCTCTAAAAGAACATTTGAGCTAGACCGCTTCATTGTCATGTTGTCTTAACGCGTCGTCGGTTTATACAAATGGTTTGCGGGCGTATTTTTTGCTAACCAATTCACACAATCCAGTGGGTGTGCCTACGTGTTTAATCGGTTACTACTATTTTTTGTCTTTATCAGCGCTTGTACCTGTGTTCAGGCGCAATCGGAAGGGCCCCTCGGGGGCGCTGCCAGCGTCATTACTGGCAGGAGTGCGGCTGATTTGTTGCTGCAACAAGATGGTGATACCACGTTGCCGATCCGTCGTAACCTGGCCACCGACACACCGGCCTTACCGATCAATACCCTCAGCGACGATGGCCTGCCCGAGCCGTTTGGTGCTCGTCTGTTTCGCGGTGGCTTTAGTAGCAGTCATGAAGACGGTTTAAACGCCGACTACCTGATTCAGCCGGGAGATCGTATAACGGTCAGAGTCTGGGGAGCAACGACGTTCAATGACGTTCAAATCGTTGACCCCAGTGGTAACCTTTTTATTCCGAACGTCGGCCCTGTGCCAGTGGCCGGTGTTGCCAACCGTGACCTGAACACACGGGTTCAGCAAGCAGTAAGCGGTACCTTCACGGATAACGTACGGGTGTACACCAGTTTGAATGGCACGCAACCGGTAGCGGTGTTTGTAACCGGTTTTGTTCCAGCCCCCGGGCGATTTGGCGGTATACCGTCTAATTCAGCGTTGCACTTTCTCGATCGGGCCGGCGGTGTGGACCCTGTGCGGGGTAGTTACCGAAACATAAAATTGCTTCGCGATGGGCAATTGCTCACCACCATCGATCTATACGATTTCTTACTCGAAGGCCAATTACCCAGCGTCGAATTTAAAGATGGCGATACGCTGGTTGTTGGTGCAAAGGGCGATACCGTCACAGTCACGGGCGATGTTGGCAATCAGGCGCAGTTCGAATGGGTGGAAACTAACCTCAGCGGTGCCGAACTGAAAGCTTCAGCCCACGCCTTGCCCGGCGTCAGTTACGTTGGTGTATCGGGTATTCGACAAGGCAAGACGTTCTCTACGTATTTGCCCATCAATGAATTTAACGACTTTCAGCTACAGAACGGTGATTCGGTAAACTTTCAAAAAGACCAACACGATGACGTGATCGTGGTGGAGGTGGAGGGTGCGCATCTTGGTCCATCGCGCTACGCGGTGCCGCGTAACACGCGGTTGTTGGAATTACTCGATTACATCGCGGTTGATACCGAATTAGCCGACCCGAGTGCAGTGTCGGTGCGCAGAGAATCGGTTGCTGTTCGCCAAAAGGCGGCGCTGGAAGAGAGCCTGACTCGGTTGGAATCGCGGTATCTAACCGCATCCTCGCAGACCGATCGTGAAGCGATCATTCGAGCGCAAGAAGCTGAGCTTATCAGTGAGTTTGTGGCCAGGGCGCGTGACGTGGAACCCCAAGGGCGTTTGGTGGTTGCCGACGGTGGGTCAGTGGCTAACGTCTTGTTGGAGCCAGGTGACATGATCACCATACCACGCACGAGTGAGTCAATTCTACTCAGTGGGGAAGTGCTGGTCGCGCAGGCGATGTTGTACAAGGAGGGACGCCGGGCCAGAGATTACATCAAGCTCGCGGGTGGATTTTCCAATCAGGCTCTACAAAGCAGTTTGGTGCTTGTGCACGCGAATGGGGAAGTGTCTCGCGGAGAGAATCCTGTTGTACGTTCGGGCGATGAATTGATTGTGCTACCGAAGGTGCCCACAAAGAACCTGCAACTCGCTGCAACCATTGTCGATATTCTTTATAAAATTGCCATCGCAGCGTCCGTTGCGATAAATTTATAGGACGCAAGAATATGTCTCTCTCTGTGAGATTAAATGACCGACGCGTCAAGAAAGCAATCACGCCCGTATATGAAAAACTCAGCGCTTACGCTGACGCTCTGGAATTGCTTGAGCAGCAAATCGAACACGCTGAAGACTTTAACCTCGTGGCCACTACCATTAATGACCTGCCAGCGCCGACCACCTTTTTGTCAGGCTCTCTGAGGGTAAAAAAGGCCAAACCGCATCCGCTTCCGGCCCGACGAAAGGCTCGAGAGCAGCTGCACTTGGCTACCGCGTATTTGAATGTTCTGCATTTTCGCTTGCGAGCTGAGGATCTGGAACGCGAGTTGTCGACAACAAAAAATTCAGCCTTGCTAGCACACACACGTTACTTGCGAGTCTGTGTTCAGGCGATGATGAAATGCGTTGATCCGCGAACGTTTCGCAGCCACGGGGTAACGGCGGGGCGCGCCATGTTCGTGCTGTGTCGGCAAGTGGCTGTGCGCGCCAATGAATTTCGCTGCTTGACGGAAGCGGCGGTCGAATCGTTTGACGAACCCAGCTACCTAGAATTGAACGAAGATGTGGCGAACGCCATTCGTGACGGGAAAATCCACTCTGGCTATGAGCACTTGGCACGATCCGGTTTGCGCGAGGTACAGTTGGGGCTTCGCAACAGGATAGCATTCAATGTGCATGACATTACGTTAGCCGATGCGGTGCAGATAAACGATCCCAAACTGGCTCAATCGCGGGATGTCATTCGCGCCTGTGGCTGCTTTGATGAGCTCTGGTACCGGTTAAGTTGTCCGCATCACCTGTCTCACACTCAAAATGCTCTCGACCACTATGTTGCGGTGGGTGAACGTTTAGGTTGCATGCCTAACGAGCGATTTGATCCAGGTTGGTACCGTCAGCACTACCAACTCGACGACTCAGTTGATAACGCGTTTGCACATTATTTGGCGATAGGTCGGCGTGCCCGATTAAAGCCAAATGCGGTAACTGATCCGGTTTACTACGTCACCCGTTACGGCTCGTCGTTTCGTGCTGACACCGATATAGTGGATCACTACTACGATGTAGGTACTGTAAATGGCTGGCGACCTTCGGCAGAATTTAATGCTCGCCAATATCGCGAGCGAGAAATGGACGAGGCGGATGTCACTAACCCTGTCACGCATTTCCGACGTCAGCTAAGCGTAACCGACACAGCGGTTTACGGCGATAAAGATACCACGGCATACCTCGACACTAAGCCCGTGGTTCCCACACTGGCCATGGCTGTAAGCCAGGCCGGTCCTCGATCTGTTGCGTACGAAAACGCCATTAAAGACAACACATCAAGTATTGAGCGAGCTCAAAGAAAAGCCACCAAGATAAAAAATCACTGCCAACAAGTGGGACGCCGAGTGACTTCTGCCTCATTGGGTCTTACGCGAAAGGTGGGTGCGAGCACTGCTATGGGAGTGAAAAAATCAGCCCGAGCATTGGTTAGCGGTACATCGAGAACGAAGCATAACCCGGTGCGCAGCGGCAGTAGCGTGGTTGATGTAGCTAGCCAGATTATGCATTTTGCTAACCCAGGACCTGGGTTCGAAGAGCCAAGCACAGTCGACACCACACACGTGGCTGCCAAGGCGCGAACCATCGCGTTTTTTCTACCGCAGTTTTACCCGTTTGATCGCAATGATGAGTGGTGGGGCAAGGGGTTTACTGAATGGCGCAACGTAGCGCGTGGAACACCGCGGTTCGAAGATCACTATCAGCCACGTATCCCACGAGACCTCGGTTTCTACGATCTAACGAATGTAGATACCTTGAAAGCTCAGAGCGAGCTTGCCAAGAAAGCAGGAATTGAAGCGTTTTGTTTTTATTATTACTGGTTTAACGGTGAGCGGCTGATGGACAAGCCGTTGGATCTGTTTGCTGAGGCCGACATCGATCAGGATTTTTGCATCATGTGGGCGAACGAGAACTGGACACGAACTTGGGACGGGTTCGAGGGTCAAGTGCTGATTCAGCAGGATTACCGCGACGAAGACGAGGATGCGTTTATCGCCGATACGGCGCGTTATTTCAATCATCCCCGATACACCCTGGTTAACGATAAGCCTTTGTTTATTCTTTACCGACCGGGTCTGTTGCCGGATGCAGAAGCCACAATTGCCCGCTGGAAACAAAAATGGGAGCTTGTTTGCGGTGTCGAACCCCATGTATTGATGGTGCAGGGCTTTGGTGATGAAGATCCAACCGCTTATAACCTCGACGGCGCGGTGGAATTTCCTCCGCATAAACTGTGCGTGGACATCCCGGATATCAACAGTACGCTTAACGTAATTGATCCGAATTACACCGGTCACGCACGGGACTACAACGCGGTGATTGAGGCGTCTTTATCAGAAACTCCACCGGATTTTCCGTTGATTAAAACGGTCTCTCCACATTGGGATAACGATGCCCGCCGTGAAAGTCGCGGCATGACGTTACACGGTTCAACGCCAGAGAACTATGAACGCTGGCTACGTGGAGCGGTTAATTTCGCTCATGAAAATCCGTTTGAAGGCGACGCTATCGTATTCATCAACGCCTGGAACGAGTGGGCCGAAGGGGCATATCTGGAGCCGGATGTTCACTACGGCCACGCCTACTTGAACGCAACCCAACGTGCGGTTTACGGGCTGGTGGCAGAGGACAAGCGTCACAGTATATTGTTGGTGGGTCACGATGCCCACCGTCATGGTGCGCAGTTGCTGTTAAAGAGCATCGCGCAAACCTGTTCACAGCAATTCGGTATGAAAGTCGTTATCGCGCTGAAAGGCGGTGGGCCGATGGTGCCTGAATACGGCGAAATCGCTGAAACTGTGGTGTTGGAGGGTTTGGGTACGGATGCGCTAAGTCATCTGGTGAAAGAGCACCGTATTGCCTCAGCGATTTGCAACACCAGCGTCACCGGCGACTTGGTGCCGCTACTCAAGCGCGAAGCCGTATCTGTGGTGTCGCTCATTCACGAACTGCCGAATCTGATCAGCGAATACGGGCTGGAGAATCATCTGAAAGACATTTCACGTTCCGCCGATCATGTGGTCTTTCCTGCCGCTATGGTAGAGGCCGGGTTTAACCAATTTGCTTCGACCGGATCAGCGATGCATCACATTCGGCCGCAAGGAAATTACAAAATCGTTGAATTCGACGCAGAATCGCGCGCTGCTGTTCGTGCGCAGCTGGGGATTCATGCGGACGAAAGGCTGGTGCTGAACGTGGGCTACGCAGACTTGAGAAAAGGTTTTGATTTGTTTTTGCAAACCGCCAAGCAGATCATTTCAGAGCGCGACGACGTGCACTTTGTCTGGCTCGGGAATCGAGCCAAGGACATAGATCTTTGGTTAACCTCGGATCTGGATGAGACCCTGCTGCAGCGACTACATCTAGTCGATTTCACTGACGATGTAAACGCGTATTATTCGGCGAGCGATGCGCTGTATCTGTCATCCCGCGAAGATCCGTACCCCACAGTTGTACTGGAGGCCATGGCGATCGGTATGCCCGTCGTGTTACACGAAGGCACAACCGGGTTTGATGAATTAGTCGGCCAGTTCGGATACTGTGTGCCGAAGAATCGTCCGGCCATCACGATGGCAACTCTGCTAGAAGCACTATTTGAAGATTCAGCTGAAGAGAAAGAAATCCGCAAGCGCTACGTCAATGAAGCGTGTCAGTTTGACGATTACTGTTTTGATTTGTTGCAGATGGCGCAACCGGCGCTTAAAAAAGTGTCAGTAGTGGTACCTAACTACAACTACGAACAGTATATGTCGTCACGTTTGAATTCAGTATTTGAGCAAGACTACCCGATATTTGAAACGATAGTGTTAGACGATTGTTCCAGCGATGGCAGTGTGGCGCGTATTCAAGACGTCGTCAAACAGGCAAACCGATCCATCCGATTCTCACCCAACGTAACCAACAGTGGCAACACCTTCAAGCAGTGGAAGAAGGGTATGTCGATGGTTCGCGGGGATCTTGTCTGGATTGCCGAAGCTGATGATTGGGCCTCTCCGACTTTTGTATCGGGCAGTGTTGCGTCGCATACCGATACGACTGCGTTGAGTTTTACCGATTCCGTTCAAATTGATACCGAGTGTGCGGTACTGGCTGAAAGCTATGATTATTACTACAATGAGGTAGACGCATCGTTGTTCCGAAGCAGCTTCACTATGCCAGGTGATGAGTTTGTGGCGCGCGCCATGGCGGTAAGAAACGTCATCATGAACGTCAGTTCGGTATTGTGGAATCGGGACGATCTGGAAGAGGGACTAGAAGCTCTGGGTGATGAGCTAACAGAGTACAATCTCGTCGGAGATTGGCGGTTGTACTTGCAGGCATTGCTCACGCCAGGGCGCGACGTTGCCTACATCAACCAGTCTTTAAACACACATCGTCGTCACCCCGAAAGCGTAACCCATGCCCTCGATTATAAGAAGCATCTGGCAGAGATTCAGTTAATGCATCAAGTGGTGTTGAACGAAAGCTCATTCAATGCAGCTGATCGAGAAGCGATACAGGCACAGCTCGACGACTATGTTGCAGAGTTGCGTATTCAGTTTGGAGTCGACGAATCGATCGAAGAAGACGTTCGCTTGGCGGCATAATCAGCGCTTGGCCCGAGCGTCGCCTACCGGAAGGCCAGGTGGCTATGTGACCCGGTGACCAACCTTGAACGTGTCTTGCGCGGCTTGAATATTGAACTAAACCCACCCGCCGATCGAATCGTGACCCGAATCGATCGGCAGGTGGTTGTTATGACCATTACTCGACGAAGAATGTATAGCGACTAGAAGTAGCGCTTGGCAAACTGCAGCAAGTCGGGTGAAAAGTTCCGGTTGATGCCGAGAATCCACATAACTTCCACGGCATCGCTTCCGTCAACTTTATCGTTGATCGCATTGAAGGCATACGCCCACTC
>CALFBL010000203.1 GCA_937951695.1 uncultured Granulosicoccaceae bacterium
AAATAGGGTTTATCGGGGTTGAACAACACGGCGTGGTCGTAGTGTTCCGAACCCTGCAGGATTAAGGTGATGTTGCGGTCCGGCCAGCAAATTTTCAGCGGTCCTGCGAGCCCTGAGAAGCAGTGATCGATGCGTTGTTCAGGGGGTAATTCAACGCCGTTTTGAAAACTCAGCTCTGGTGGTATAGGGACCGGACCCGCTGTGGGCAGGCAGTCACCATCGTTGTCTGGGTACAGGCCACTGACCGGGATACTCAAACGCGGATTGGCCTGGTCAAGCGTACGGGTGAAATAGGGGTGCCAGCCACCACCGATGGGTGAGTCGGAATCCCCAAGGTTTTGTACGCGCAGAGTGCAGTGCACGCTGGAACCCGCAAGCTGCAGTTCACATTCGACCAACAATGGCCAAGGCCAGTTAAAACCCTCCAGGCCTCGGCTATCGCATCGAGCCACAAGCCTCTCATCGCTGATGTCCATAACCTGCCAGATCTGATTTCTTAAAGTGCCATGAATGGCGTGGCGCTCCGCGTGCTCTAGCTGTATCGTGCGACCGTCAAAATCGAATTGTGCGTTTCGAATTCGGTTACTGTAGGGTAATAACAGAAAGTTAGAGTATTGCAGTTCTTTCGCCAGATCGGTGCAGTCTGGCAGGACCGGTAACCATGTTCTGTCACGAAATACATCGCCACTGAGCCATCGCATACCGTGGTCGGTATCGATCCGTAAGCGCCAATCGGCCGATACCAACGTATAGATGCCCATACTCTTTGCCTTGTCTGTGTTGCCAGTGCTGCGGCCGAACTCTACACTCAGTTAAACACTGTCCACAACTACCACTTCGTGATTTCTATGGTTTTACTAACTCGTCGCATTTTAACGCTGAGCACGGTCCTGTTTTTTAGCGCCTTGTGTGCTCAGATCGTCTCGGCTCAAGGATTGAAGCTCGGGGAGCCTGCCAACGAAAATGAAACTCTGGATCTGGGGGTAGCGCCCGCGGGTTCTCAGGCCACCGAGGCTGGCGCGCAGCCGGCACGACCTTCTGGCAGCGATGTAACGCGCACCACCTATCGATCGTGGGAGGTGGCGTGTCTAGCGGACAACACCAACTGCGCCATGGCTCAGATCGGCACCGACGACGCTGGTAACCCAGTGTTGGAAATGGTGATCAGAAAGTTGCCCGAACCGTTGGAAGCAGGCGATGAAATCGCCATTGCAGTGCTCGACGTCATCACCCCACTGGGCGTGGTACTGACGGAAGGCTTATCGCTCAAGATCGACAACGGCGATGACGCCATCGCCCCTTTTCAAGTCTGTACTGAGCAAGGCTGTCTGGTTCGTGAACCGGTTGCCGAAGACCTGATCGATCGATTAAAAGGGGGCACCGATGCCCAAGTGACCGTAGTGGCGGCAAATCAGGGCGTGGTGACATCCAGCCTATCGTTACTTGGTTTCACAGCCGCTTTCAACGCGCTGCGATAAGCGGTTGTCGGGGAACCCTCGTGGGCATGAAAGTCGGCGTAGTCGGTGGCAGCGGCGGTATCGGCAGCGCGCTGATCGATTTGCTGTTGGAATCGAACTCGGTGTCGGAGGTGCGCGCAACGCACCATCGGGATTTATCCGCAGCGGGTGACAATCAGGCTGACACGACAACAGGACCAAACCTGACTTGGTCGCGGTTGGACGCAACCGACGAACAGTCGGTGGCAAATTGGTTAGAGGAACTCGGCGCGATCGATTGGCTGGTGAACTGTGTGGGAATGTTGCACACGGCCGATGCTAAACCTGAAAAGTCCATTCGACAGTTTAATCCTGAGTTGTTTCAGAAGTCTATGGCGGTGAACTGCTTGCCGACTTTGCTATTGGCGAAATACGCCCACGCAGCCCTTAATTCGTCCGATAACCCACTGCTGGTCACAGTATCTGCGCGGGTGGGCAGTATTGAGGACAATGGCTTGGGTGGCTGGCACAGTTATCGGGCCAGCAAAGCGGCCCTTAACATGGCGTTAAAGTGTATTGCGATTGAATGGGAACGCACCTTGCCAAAGGCCAGAGTGCTTTCGTTTCATCCGGGCACCACCGACACCGCGTTGTCGAAACCGTTTCAAAAACGCGTGCCCGAGGGCAAATTATTTGATCCGGCTAAAACTGCGAATTACCTGTTGATCGAGATGCAGCGTGCGCATCAATTCGACAGTGGGCGGTTTATTGCGTGGGACGGCTCGACCATCCCCTGGTGATGGATTCGACATCGATTCGGTGCACTTGCACGACATCGGTATTGGTGGCTTGGCCAGAGCCTTTTCGCGTGCGGTTACCGTGCTTGGAATCTGCGTCCGCACCTGGCTCCGAGTCTGGCTTTGCGGCGCCATCGGAGTCATGGCCTGCGATCCGCTCGTTTTTGTCAAAATCGAATAACGAATCATCCAGTAAATGCGAAGGTTTTACATTGCCAAGCGCTGTCAGCATGGAGGCTATCCGCATTGGATCGGTGGCCTCCCAACTCTGCAACATCGCTTTCATGGCCTGACGTTGCAGGTTGGGTTGCGAGCCGCATAAATTGCACGGAATGATCGGGTATTGTTTGGCTGCGGCGTAGCGTTCAATCATGGCTTCCCGGCAATACGCCAATGGACGAATGACCACGTTAGTGCCATTGTCAGCGTGTAATTTCACGGGCATGGTTTTTAAAGACCCGCCATGAAACAGATTTAATAGCAGCGTTTCCAGTAAGTCATCGGCGTGGTGGCCGAGCGCAATCTTTGTGGCACCGATAGTGGTCGCCGTGCGGTACAAAATGCCGCGTCTCAAGCGCGAGCATAAACCACAGGTGGTCTGACCTTCCGGGATCCGCTCTTTGACGATACTGAAGGTATCTGCTTCAACGATTTGATAGTCAACGCCCAGATTTTGCAGGTAGTCTGGCAGTACTTGTTCGGGAAAATCCGGTTGCTTTTGATCGAGGTTTATCGCCGTCAGGGAAAAATCTATGGGAGCGACGCGCTGCAGATGCAACAACATATCCAGCAAGGTGTAGCTGTCTTTGCCGCCGCTGAGGCACACCATAATGTGGTCGTCGGGTTCGATTAGGTTGAAGTCGATGACCGCCCGGGCGGTGTCGCGTTTCAGCCGCTTTTCGAGCTTAGCAAGGTTGTCCATGGGAATTCTCTGCATGACACGTGACATTCTAGAGAAACAGCGTCCAGAAGGGGCACTATGACCTCGAACACCGCACAAAATGGCGCTGGCACAATGCGTAATCGTCTTGTGGCGGGTTGTGCTTGAGGCGGTGCTGGAATAATCTGGCGAGCAAGAACATTATAACGCTGAAACGGCCGTGCCCGAACGCTTGCCACTATCAGGAGTACCAATATGAACTATTCGGTTACCGATGTTGACATTGAAAAGTTGGTTGAGACCGACCGTGAGCGGTTGTGGCACCACTTAACGCCCCACAAGGGCTACAGCGAGGACAAGGATCCGTTGGTGATCACCCGTGGTGAGGGCCTACGAGTCTGGAATCAGGCAGGTAAGGAACATATCGACGCTGTGTCCGGTGCGGTTTGGACAGTCAATGTCGGTTATGGCCGGGAGCGCATTGCCAATGCTGTGCGGGATCAATTGGTCGACATGTGCTACTTCGCGGGTTCGGCGGGTACCATCCCGGGTATTCGGTTCGCCGAAAAACTGATCGAGAAGATGCCAGGTATGAGCCGGGTCTACTATTCGAACTCTGGCTCGGAAGCGAACGAGAAAGGCTATAAGATGGTGCGCCAGATATCGGCGATGAAACACGATGGCAAAAAACACAAAATTTTGTATCGCGAACGTGACTATCACGGCACCACCATTACGGCTTTGAGTTCGTCCGGGCACAACGAACGTAAAGCGCAATACGGGCCCTTTACACCCGGTTTTGTCGAAGTGCCTCATTGCTGTGAGTATCGTTGCCAGTACGATGACACTACCGACTACGGTGTTAAGGCGGCACGAGAAATCGAGACCATTATTCAGCGCGAGGGGCCCGATACGGTTGGCTCAATTGTGCTGGAACCGATCACCGCTGGTGGTGGTGTAATCACCCCACCTGAAGGGTATTGGGAATCCGTGCAGGAAATCTGCACCAAGTACGGCATCTTGCTTCACCTGGATGAAGTGGTCTGCGGTGTGGGCCGCACTGGTAAGTGGTTTGGTTACCAGCACTACGGCATCAAGCCCGATATCGTGACCATGGCCAAAGGGGTTGCCAGTGGTTACGCGGCCATCTCTTGCACCGTGACCACTGAGGCGGTGTTTGACCTGTTCAAATCAGAAGAAGATCCAATGGGCTACTTCCGCGCACCAAGATCACCATCGAGGAGATCTTGGAGGCTCAGGAAACGGATTCGTTCTGCCAGACCGTGCTGGCAAGGCAGTTAAATCGTATTGACTCGGCCTTTTTCGAAGGACGCGATGGTCTACTACGGAGACGTCATCCACG
>CALFBL010000204.1 GCA_937951695.1 uncultured Granulosicoccaceae bacterium
GATTCAAAACCAACTTCGATTTCTGAAAGTAATTCAGGGTAGGCCTTCGTAGGCCACCCCGATCAACGATTGCCCCACCAGCGCCGAAAGGCCTGTGCCGAATATGGTCAGAGCCAGACCGGTTGCCACTTGTGAAGCCTGCAAAGTTAGCGTTAAAAATCCGAACAACAGCGCCAATACCATCCCCGCAGCCATGCCGACAAACAATGACAGCACGGCACTGCCAGTCACATAAACGCAGAGGAAACTCGAGACCGCACCGGCTAGCATCATGCCTTCCACGCCCAAGTTAAGCACTCCTGATTTCTCAGTCACCAATTCACCCATAGCAGCGAACACCAAAGGCGTTGCGGCGGTAATGACGGTTAGCGCAATCAATACGTAAGTTGTCGACTGATCAGGCACGAGCGCCCTCCTTCCCCAAGACAATGCGATAGTGAATCAGCACATCAGCTGCCAATAAAAAAAACAGCAACATCCCTTGAAACACCCCGGTCACAGCGAGCGGCATATTCAACGTGATTTGCGCGGTTTCACCGCCGAGGTATGACAAGGCCATGATAAGACCTGCGAAGATCACCCCGACAGGATGCAAACGTCCGAGAAACGCCACGATGATCGCGGTAAAGCCGTAGCCTGGCGATATAACCGGATTCAATTGCCCAATGGGGCCCGCCACTTCAAACAGCCCAGCCAGACCCGCTACAGCGCCGGTAAATAACAGCGAAAACCATATAAGGGAACGCTGCCCGAACCCGGCATGACGTGCCGCTTTCGGGGCCTCGCCATTAACTCGCAAGGCGAAGCCCAATAAGGTTCGTGACAACACCAGCCAAGCGACCAGGGCAATAAAAATGGCAATCGGTGCACCGATGTGCAAGCGCGTTCCCGGTAGCACCGACGGTAAGGTCGCCGCGTCGTGAAACAAACGACTCTCCGGAAAATTGAACCCGTCTGGGTCTCGCATCGGTCCATGCACCAAGAAACTGAGCAGCAACGCGGCCACG
This sequence comes from uncultured Granulosicoccaceae bacterium, assembly GCA_937951695.1. Lineage (GTDB taxonomy): Bacteria > Pseudomonadota > Gammaproteobacteria > Granulosicoccales > Granulosicoccaceae > Granulosicoccus. The sequence goes on from CALFBL010000204.1 coordinate 1,008, forward strand.
TAAGTCAGCATCAGACTGGTCAAAATCTCGTTGGCATTGAATAAGGTTCGCAACAACGCCGGAATCGCAGCCCAGGCCATACCGCCCACGACCCCCGCCAGACACATCAGCGGCAATAAAAACGCGGTGTCCACATCATAGAAGGCCAACGCAACGGCCCCGCCACAGATTCCACCCAAGATCAGTTGGCCCTCCGCCCCGATGTTCCAGACACCGGCTCGAAACCCCAAAGATAAAGTCGCAGCTATCATGATAAGGGGGGCCGCTTTTACTCCCAGCTCGGCTAGGCCATAGACATCACGGATGGGATCAATGAAGTACGCATTGAAGGCATCCACCACCGGAATACCTAACAACGCAAACAACACAAAGCCTGCGAACACTGTCAGAAACAGCGCAACTACCGGCGCAAGATACCCCATCCAGACGGACGCATGCGCACGTCGTTGTAAACGAATCACGCCACACCGTCCAGCGTCGATTGACCACCCATTAACTGCCCAACCTGTTGAGCATTGACGTCTTGCGTGGGGTAGAACGAGGACAAGCGACCCGCGCACAGCGCACCAATGCGATTTGACAGCGCCATCAGTTCATCGAGGTCTTGCGAGACAATCAACACTGCGGCCCCGGCCTTCACCATATTTTGTAAGGCCTTATGAATCGCAGCGGCAGCTCCCGCGTCCACACCCCAAGTGGGCTGAGACACCACTAATACATCCGGCGATTGCAGCATCTCACGACCGACCACAAACTTTTGTAGATTACCACCGGATAAACTAGTCGCCAGACTAGCGGGCCCGTCACACTGCACCGAGAACGACTCTATAATCCGCTGAGCCGCCTGTTTGCATCGGGTCCTGGCAACTAAGCCCGCTGCACAAAGCGGCTGACGATGAAAACCTGTCAACAGCGTGTTTTCACTTAACGTCATAGTCGGTACAGCGGCATGCCCCAGTCGCTCTTCAGGCACAGAACACAAACCATAACGTCGACGCTGCCCGGCTGACCAGTGTGCAATCATCTCCCCTTTTAACCAAATCATGCTCTCCGGATAAACACGCAGCTCTCCCGCAATCACACTCAGCAATTCATCCTGGCCGTTACCGGCGACCCCAGCTATCCCGACAATTTCACCCGCGTGTACAGTCAGGTTGAGACCCTGCAGCGATAACGCCTGGTGACTACCTCCTAGCACACTAAGATCATTCAACGCAAACACCGGCGAACCCGACACCGTATCGCTCAAACGCGTCGCCGGTTGAACGTCTTCTCCGATCATCAAAGCCGCAAGACTGGCGGCCGATTCCTGCCGCGGAATTGCAGTCGCGACCTTTTTGCCACCTCTGAGAACAGTCGCTGCATCGCACAGTTGCCGTATCTCATCCAGCTTATGGCTGATGTACAAAATACTGACCCCTTCACGCGCCAGGCGTTTTAAGGTGACGAACAGGTCATCGACTTCCTGTGGGGTAAGAACCGAAGTCGGTTCATCCATGATGAGAAGTTTGGGTTCCTGCAGCAAACAGCGAACAATCTCAATGCGCTGACGCTCCCCCACGCCGAGTGAAAACACATCTCGATCAGGGTCGATCAGCAAGCCATAGTGCGCCGAGACCTCATTGATGCGACGTCGCAACGTGTCGTTAGCCGGCGCCGCCACGCCCAACGCGATGTTTTCCATCACGGTGAGGGATTCAAACAAGGAAAAGTGCTGAAAGACCATCGAGATACCGATCTTGCGGGCCTGCAACGGATTTGACAGGGTCAGGCGTTTTCCCAACCAGTGCAGCTCACCGGCATCCGGTTGCAGTAAGCCGTACAGCACTTTGGCCAGCGTACTCTTGCCAGCGCCGTTTTCTCCGAGCAGCGCATGGATCTCACCGACCCGAATGTCTAGGTCGACATTGTCATTGGCCAGCACACCTGGATAGGCCTTGGTGATGCTACGCATCGACACCCGTGGACAATCACCGGGGGTCAACACGTCGCGACTCGGCGAAATACAGCACGCAAAACCTTCACAGTCAATTCACCACCAATAATGCGATAACAAGGGCAAGCCGCTACACTGACCCACCCGTTAAACCAGACTTGAGAGAACTGGGAGTTTATGTCTTCCACACATTTGATACGAGCCAGCTTTCTGCATTGCCTCGGCGACCCGGCCAGACAGGGAAACAGCGCCGTGAACTATATCGAAGATGGCGCCTGTCGTGTTAGCGAGGATGGTTGCATATGCGAATTCGGTGAGGCCAAGTCACTATCAACCCACCCCGGGGAGCCCGTGCTGGACTACCGCGAAAAACTGATCGTGCCAGGTTTTGTCGATACCCACACCCACTACCCTCAGGTGGATGTGATAGCTAGCTACGGTGCCAGGCTACTGGACTGGCTAGAAACTTACACCTTCCCCTGTGAGGCCGAGTTTGGCGATGCTGCCCACGCCCGCGAGACAGCGACGTTTTTTTTGCGCGAGCTGATAAGCAACGGAACCACAACCGCGCTGGTGTTCGGCACCAGCCACACAGCATCTATCGATGCTTTTTTCGAGGTGGCGCAGCAACAGAACTTACGCATGGTGGCCGGCAAAGTCATGATGGATCGAAACGCGCCCGAATCGATTCTCGATACCGCAAGCAGCAGTTACAAAGACTCTAAAGCGCTGATTGAACGCTGGCACGGAGTCGATCGGCTCGGCTACGCGGTAACCCCTCGTTTTGCACCAACGAGCACACGCGAGCAACTGGATACTGCCGGCAAACTGCTGCAACAATACCCGGATGTCCACCTGCATACTCACCTTTCGGAAAATCTGGAAGAATGCGCCTGGGTGTCGGAGCTGTTTCCCGAAGCTTGCGATTACCTAGATGTGTACGAACAATCAGGACTGGTGCGCAAACGATCAGTGTTCGCACACGGCATACATCTAACGGATCGGGAATGGTCGTCGTTATCGTCGAACAACGCAGCAATTGCACACTGTGCCATGTCAAATCTCTGTATAGGCAGTGGCTTATTTAATTACGCCAGAGCTGTCAAAGAGAATGTCACCGTTGGACTGGGTACAGACGTAGGCGGGGGCGACAGTTTCTCCATGCTCAGAACCTGCAACGAAACTTATAAAGTGCAGCAGCTGCAGCGCAACAAAATCTCGCCGGCAAGCCTGTTGTACTTATCCACACTGGGCGGCGCACGGGCGCTTGATCTGGACACGCACATCGGCAATTTTATCGTTGGCAAAGAGGCCGATATGGTGGTACTGAATGAACAGGCGACACCAATACTGGCGAGAAAAACACAACACGCCAGCACCTGGGAAGAACGTCTGTTTGCACTGCTGATGTTAGGCGATGATCGTGCGGTGTTCGAGACCTTGATTTTGGGTCGACCCGCCAAGACCCAAAGTATGAGGCTCGCATAAGCATCGGTTACCCGCTGCTTTGGCAGTGCCGGTTACGATAAAGATGAAGTCGTCGCCGTTTTATGGCAAGGTGACTTTAATCCCTCGGAGTAGACGAATGAACCAAGAGCCGCTTCTTATCGCCCTATTGATGATTTCCATGCCAACCGGATGGCTGTCAGCCCAAGACGTTACGGACGGATTTGCCCCAGAGATGTCTTCTGGGGTGTCCGAGCGCACACTGCAAACGGCCAACGACTACCTCGTCGCTGCTGCCAACCCTCTTGCCGCGCAAGCCGGTAACGACATCTTGGCCCGTGGGGGCAACGCTATCGATGCCATGGTGACGACCCAGTTGGTATTGGGCCTGGTTGAACCTCAATCATCGGGTTTGGGTGGCGGCGCTTTCATGGTGTATTACGATGCAGCCGATGACAAGCTGACCACTTTCGACGGTCGTGAAACGGCCCCTTTCGCCGCCACCCCCACCTTATTCCAGAACGACAATGGCGAAAAACTGGGTTTTTTCGACGCCGTGGTAGGTGGGTTGTCGGTGGGCACACCCGGCACGGTAAAGTTAATCTTTGACACCCATCAAGCTCACGGCACGCTGGACTGGGCGAGCCTTTTGCAGCCGGCAATCGATCTGGCCGAAAACGGGTTTGCAGTCTCTGAACGGCTGCACACCTTGATCGCCAACGATCAAAAACGATTGATGACACATCCCGACACCAAAGCGTATTTCTTCGGTGACGACGGCGAAGCCCATGCGGTGGGCCATGTGCTGGTCAATCAAGCTTATGCCGATACACTAAAAGCGTTGGCAAGCGGCGGTGCTGATGCCTTTTATGAAGGCCCAATTGCCGAGGCGATCGTGGACAAAGTCAACAACGCCAGTAACCCAGGCGTGCTGGCACTGGCTGATTTATCGAACTACACAATAAAAGAACGCGAACCCCTATGCGTTAGCTACCGAGAACATGATGTGTGTGGCATGGGGCCACCCTCGTCGGGCGCCTTAACCGTTGGCCAAATTCTTGGCATACTCGAACCCTATCCGCTCGATGAACTAGGGCCTGACTCGGCGCGGAGCTGGCGCTTGATCGGTGACGCCTCGCGTCTTGCGTTCGCCGACCGCGGGCGCTATATGGCAGACAGCGACTATGTCCCTATGCCCACCGAAGGGTTAATCAGCAAGACGTATCTCACTGAAAGATCAAAATTGCTGGACGGACAAACAGCGCTCGAATCGGTCTCTGCCGGTGAGCCAGAATGGGACCACGCCATGTTATGGGCTGACGATGAAAGCCTGGAATTAACGTCCACCAGTCATTTTTCCATCGTCGACACTGAAGGCAATGCAGTTTCGATGACCACCACAATCGAAAATGGATTCGGTTCCCGGTTGATGAGCGGCGGATTTCTTCTGAACAACGAGTTAACGGACTTCTCGTTTTCTACCCATAATGACGGGGTGCCGATAGCCAATCGTGTGGAACCTGGCAAACGTCCACGTTCGTCTATGTCGCCGACGATTGTAATGAAAGACGGTAAACCGTACATGGTCGTTGGATCCCCTGGGGGTAGCCGAATTATCGGGTATGTGGCAAAGACGATCATCGCTCACCTGGACTGGGGGATGAATATACAAGAGGCGATCAACATGCCTCACGCGGTTAACCGCTTCGGTACGTACGATCTGGAGGAAGGGACAGGGGCTACCGATCTGCAGGATGAACTTGAAGCGGTTGGGTATGAGGTTAACATCAGAGCGCTCAACTCAGGTTTGCATGGCATCGTTATCGGCGAAGAGTCGCTCATGGGCGGGGCTGACCCACGCCGTGAAGGTGTAGCGCTTGGTCAATAGCCGGGAGTTGAAAACAGGTTCCAGGTGTCGCGTGCAGCATTTCCGGGTAAATAATTGCAAACAGATTCACATAGTGCATCGATCGCAATCTTAGCCGGACAATCAGCGAACAGAGTTGTCGGACTATAAAGGGCCGCGGTTTTCACCACCATCGCTCCACTACCCAGTGCGCAGTTTCCGCCCTTTTTCTGCGGTACCTGCTATATCCGGTGTTAATTAAGATGTGGTCTTGCGATGGATGCTGCATTTTGCTTCTCACGTGCTTGTCGACCTACTTTCCATGCTGCTACACTGAGTTAAATTCCCTCGAAGATGCCCTAAAAGTCACATTTTATGCCCATCGATGAAGCCACCAACGAGCACGCTATGGAAGCAGGATTACGCATCCCCATCCGCGGCAAGGGCAGCGACGCCCCCACCTCGACCAGTGGCGGATTGAACCGAACACCGCGGCGTCTGATGTTTGTTATCGAGGCACTTACGGTCGGTGGCGCCGAACAGATGGTGGTCGATCTCGCCAACGAATTTGTGCTGCGAGGAGATGCAGTGTTCGTGGTGTGCTTGACGATGCCGGGGGAACTGTCCAATCGGCTCTCCCCAACCGCCGGCCTGCGTGTCCTGAACAAAAAGCCCGGCATCGATTTGACGATCCCCAAACGACTTCGCCAACTGACCCAAGAACTCGATGTTCAGGTCGTCAATTCCCACCTCTGGACGGCTAACCTGTGGACCCGGCTAGCCTTGATCAAGAGCGGGATTCCGATCGTTGTCACCGAACACAACCGGGACAACTGGAAACCGGCTTACTATCGCCTTGCTGACCGGTTGCTGGGTCACGCAACGGATCGGCTTATCGCCGTCTCTGAAGATACAGCCAATTTCTACAAACACGACGTGGGTGTTACCGAGAAAGTCGTCACCGTAGTCAATAATGGGGTAAACACCTCGGCTTACGCGGGTGGCAACGGTACAGCAGTGCGCGACACGCTGGCCAGACCCAATGAATTTTTGGTCGGCACTGTCGGTCGGCTTGCAGAGGCCAAAAACCATTCAAGACTGGTTGAAGCAGCCGCAATGTTACGCGATGAGGGCATTCCGATTCGGGTGGTGATCGCCGGGGAAGGGCCAGAGCGTCAGACAACCGAAGCCACGATTACAAAACTCGCAATGGCCGATCATGTCACCCTGCTCGGTCAACGTACCGACGTACCCGATTTGCTGGCGGCGTTCGATGTGTTCGTCCTCTCCAGCGATCGTGAGGGCCATCCCTTGGCCGCCCTGGAAGCGCAAGCTGCAGGAACACCCGTTGTGCTCACCAACGCGGGTGGAAGTGCGGATGCCGTATCGCAAAATGAGCGGGGATGCGGAGGATTGCTGGTCGAACGAACCGCTGCGGCATTGGCAGAAGGATTGAAAAAACTGGCGGTCGATGATGAGCGTCTGGCAGCCATGTCCAGTTTTGCGCAGTCCTACGCTATGCAACACTACGACAAATCTCTCATGGTCGATCGCTACAGTGACATCTTCGACGCCGTGCAGCGAACCGAACAACACCAATAGCGGTATTCATTTAACCCTTACCGGGTAATCCTCAACCCTCTTTCGGCAATCCGGTCAGCTGTTCATACGCGGTTTTATCGTCTAACATTCGTTGACCGAACACCTTCGCCCCCTCCAAGCTCCAGTGACCGTAGTCGGTGTACAGCACGGCCCCATTTGCATCCACGGCATCACATTGATTCGACGCCGGATCGCACAGGAATTCAAGCTTATCAAGGTACGGCAGCTTCAGCCGTTTACTGAGTTCACTGAGTTCGAGATTAATCTCATCGAGCTCCATTACCCGAACCTCACCAAGTTGCTCAGCGGTTTTCTCAGTTAGGCCTTTACTAAGAATTAGCGATGGAACATTTTTAAATTCTGCGGTTCGACCGGTTATGACGATTTCATCCCGCGACTCAGCCCCTGTGTTGGCTAAGAGGTAGTTTACAAACCGTTCTAGGTAGGCAAATGAAGAGCGCTCCCAGCGGCTTGACACCAAAATACGATCGGCAGCACTGACTAAAGCTGACTGCTGCATGTTGTTCAGTTGTGTTTCGCAGCGCATTTTTTTTGCGGCCGACAAATCAACTGATTCTTCTTCTGGCCTATCGACAAACAGATACAGACATTCGTCATCAATTTCCTGGCGTCGCACGGAAATTTTCGGGTTTTGCGCTAGATTAAGATACATCGCATTGAACATATCGGTGGCGTGGGAATCTCCCACAACCAACAGCTTGACCATATCCTCGCCCTCAGGCGCGACACCATAACTTTTATCTGACAAGGCTTCAGGACCCTCGATATAGCGTCGACGAATCAGTTGCTTGGCCTCAATATCGCCCACAGCCCGCATCACCGACGTATCGAATCGAGCCCCCCACCCATCGAAGATGGTTGCATGAGCTGCAGCCATACTCAACACCAACGGCAAAGTGAGCCAAGCCATCGCGGGTCGACGAATACTGACACTTTGCTGCACCGGCACGTGACGAAATCGGTTCTCGATGAACACATACATCAGTACCGCCAACACCAGCATAAGCAACAACAACACAAGGCGTGTCCTGCCAACCAGCATGTCGGCGAACGTTATGTGCCTATACAAAACAACCACCGGCCAGTGCACGAGATAAAGCGAATACGATATTTTACCCAGCCAGACACTCAGCGAATTTCGTAGCACCCAACCGCCGTACTTCGCAGAACCGGATATCAGCAGTAGTACCGTTCCTAGGCAAGGAATCAGGGCATAGACATCCGGAAGCGGTGTGGAATGACCAAACACGAAAACGCTATAGCCAACCAGCAGTAGGCCCGCAATGAGCAGCAATTCACGGATCCAGTTACGCAGCTTCATGGCCGGTACCAACGCAAGCACCGCCCCCATGCCGAATTCGTAGATCCGAAACGGCATCATGAAAAAGCTGGTCGACGGCGAATAGCTTGTGAGCATCCGCGCACCGACCAGGCTCAGTAGCGATAAGCCAAGTATCGCGACCACCAACACCCATCTGGCGCGCGCCGCCAACAACACAAGAAATGCTGGCCAAACCAGATAAAACTGTTCTTCGACGCTCAACGACCAAGTGTGTAATAAGGGCTTAAGCACGCCCTCGGCATCAAAGTACCCAGACTCCGTCCAGAACAATATGTTAGATACCGATAATATGGACGCGATCAACGCGGCCGAGAAACGCTCAAAGTGAGCGGGTGTCAGGTAAAAAAACGAGACACAAAATGTAACAACTAAGGTCGCGATAAGCGCGGGCGCCAAACGTCTTATCCTGCGCAAATAAAATTGTTTGAAACTGAAGGTATTTGCCCGTACGTCTTTTACGATAAGACGCGTGATCAAAAAGCCACTGATCACAAAAAAAACATCGACACCTACAAAACCACCCGCAAATAACGCGTATTCAACGTGAAAAAGTACGACACTCATTACTGCGATCGCACGAATTCCGTCGATTTCCGGCTGGTAATTCCTGTTCATCATGGGTTTAGATAAAGACATATTCCGTTTATGGCTCCAAATTTACTGACGTGCTTGAAATCACCAGCAACGCAGCTAAACGTTACGTAAACACTGCGTTGAAAGAGAATTCCCGCAGAACAGTTCTACACGTTAATTGCACGACAGCGTGCCTACCATCGGTCCTAGCCGAGCAAGAACTAACCTCATCCCGAGACACGCTCCAATTTTAAGGGGTTGTCAAAGCGGAATATCTATCCGAAACGTTAAATTTTGCTACTGTCGCTTATTCAAAGTGATTGATCGAAGCACCTAGTTATGTGGATCAACACAAGCAGACGAAGGTTCAATCGAAAAATGATTGACGTCTATCATTTTTGTCAACATACTGTCCTGATGCAAACCGGCAAAAAAATGTTTCTTTCGTTCGGGAGCCCGTATCAATAACCCAACGCTCAGCGACGTCGCGATCAAGGCTGGGGTCAGTTATGCCACAGCCGATCGCGTCATTAATGACCGAGGCAATGTTGCCGAAAAATCCGCGCGCAAAGTACTCGATGCCGTACAGGCTCTTGGGTATGTTCGCAACGTCGCAGCGGCCAATCTGTCACGCCGTCGTCGCTACCAGTATGCGTTTCTACTACCCAAAGGTCGTAACGCATTCTTCTCCCGTATTCGCACGTACCTTAATAGCCTGGTGAGCCATCTGGCCGCCGATCAAATCCATGTCGACATCATCGAAATTGGTGCATTTAAAACGGCAGCGCTTAAGCAGAGCCTGTTGTCGATTGCCAACGCGAAATACGATGGGATTGCCGTCGTGGGGCTGCAGACGTCTGTCATCACACAACCGCTGAACACCTTGCGTAAGCAAGGTACGGTAATTGTTGGCTTGATTTCGGACTTACCCGTTGAACAACGCGAGGCGTACATCGGTATCGATAACGTTGCTGCAGGACGCACAGCCGCCCGACTGACCGGTAGGGCCCACGCACAGAAACCGGGACGAATACAATTAATCGCTGGCTCGCTAGAGGCCCGTGACCATCAAGATCGTCTGATCGGATTTCGAGAGGTCATCCACGTCGATTTTCCCAACATTGAGTTACTGCCAACCGTACTGACCCGCGACGACGCCGACCAGGTACACCACGCTGTATCCGCCGCGTTAACCGCCGACCCTGCTGTAACCGCGATATACAACGTCGGTGCTGGCAACACGGGGTTGGTCAAAGCACTCAAACACAGAAGCGAAAAAAAACGACTCTTTTGTACCGTTCACGAACTGGTACCGCACACGCGCAGAGCCTTAATCAACAAGCACTTGGACATTGTGATTGACCAACGTCCCGAGGAAGAAATTGAGCGAACATTAACGATACTCAAAGCCTTGCTGGATAATCGCATGCTTCCACCGTTGCAAGAGCTTGTCCCGACCATCTACGTCCGCGACAACCTGCCCGCCGCATACCACAACCCATCACCGGAAAACCGACACTAGCCATGACTGACTTTTTCAATGGTATCGACAAGTTGCGATACGACCCCGACGCTAGCACCCTAGCCTACCGCCACTACAACCCTGATGAGATGGTTCTGGGGAAACGCATGGAGGAACACTGTCGTTTTGCTGTGGCCTACTGGCACAGCTTCGCCTGGGAAGGTGGCGACCCCTTTGGTGGCAGAACCTTTGACCGCCCCTGGTTTGGCGACACCATGGCACTGGCGCGGCTCAAAGCCGATGTCGCCTTTGAGATGTTTGACATCCTTGACGTACCCTACTTCTGTTGGCACGATGCAGACGTACGACCCGAGGGTGCTAC
>CALFBL010000205.1 GCA_937951695.1 uncultured Granulosicoccaceae bacterium
CGGGTCGGTACGTGAGGCACGCCAGGCAGGATAGATAGTGGCCAGCACCGACAGGCCGAATGACATCAAGCCGACTTTCACGACATCGGCATAGCGCAAGTCACTGGGCATCTCATCGATGTAGTACACTTCGGGATTCAGTACTGGACCTGTAAAGCGTTCTATAAATGGCACCACCACATCAATGTTGGTGGCCAGAGCCACACCACCGGCGAGCCCTGCCAGGGTGCCGATGATACCGATCAGGGTTCCTTGCACCAGAAAAATACCCATCACGCTCATGGGCGATGCCCCTTGGGTTCGCAGAATCGCGATGTCTGCCTGTTTGTCTTGCACCATCATAACCAGCGTGGAGACGATGTTGAAGGCGGCCACCGCCACGATCATCGACAAAATGATGAACATCACAGTCTTCTCCATTTTTACCGCCAGAAAATAGTTGGCGTTCTGCCGTGTCCAATCGGTAACGTAATACTCCAGCCCAATTTGGTTGCGCAGCTCTCTCGCAACGATAGGCGCACGCCCGGTGTCCTCTAATTTTAACCGCACCCCTGAGTAGCCATCACCGGTACGAAACAATTTCGCGGCATCAGCGGCGTGCATGATGGCAAGATTCCGATCAAACTGAAACATGCCAAAGCGAAAGATGCCGGTCACTGTGAAGCGCTTGACGCGGGGCACAAACCCCATCGGCGTCACCGTTGCCTCAGGCGTGATCACCATGACTTTATCACCGGGCACCGCGCCCAGAAAGGATGCGAGATCGGCACCGAGAATCAATCCAAATTCGCCAGCTTGCAGCGTTTCCTCCAGTGAGTCACCGAATTCCAGACTCTCTGCCAGATCAGATACTTCTGACTCGGCCGCAGGTTCAATGCCCCGAATAAGCGATCCGGTGGATCGCCCCGCGTGCACCAACATGACCTGGCCCTCCACGTAGGGAGCGGCCCCAATCACTTCGCGGTTCTCAGTGGCGATGTTTGCCACCGCTTGCCAATCACTGATCGGTTCGCTGTAGCCGCTGATAGTGGCGTGCGAAGATGCGCCCACAATTCGATGACGCATCTCTTTCTCGAACCCATTCATCACAGATGTGACTGTGATTAAAGCCGTAACACCTAGGAAGATTCCGAGAATGGATATCAGCGAAATAAATGAAATAAAGTGATTGCGACGTTTCGCCCGCGTATAACGCAAACCGACAAACAGTTGATAGGGCTGAAACATAATGGTTGAGTTGATCTCTCGATGGGTCTGAGCAGTATAGGAAATGTGGGACAATACTGACGAGATTGCGTTCCTGAATGTTGTATGACCACACTTCCAAAGTTCTTGCTGCCTAATTCCGCTGCTGGCAAAAAGCGCTGGGGGCAGCTGTACGGCACCTCAGAATCACTGGTCATTGCCGAATTCTCGGCCAGCCATCCCGGGCTTACCGTTGTGGTGGTACCAAACACCCCGGAATTGCTGCAACTGGAAGCTGAGCTTGCTTTTTTCAGACCCGACGGCGCCCCGACGGTGGTCTTCGGTGATTGGGAAACACTCACGTACGACCGCGTCTCGCCGCATCAGGAAATTATTGCCCAACGGATACGCACACTGGCGGCCCTGCCGGCGATGCTCGACGGCATTCTGTTGGTCTCGGCCAGCGCTATGTTGCAGCGCCTACCACCGCCAGAATTCCTCGGCCAGCACGCGCTGATGATCAAACCCGGCGATACCCTGGCCATTGACTCATTCCGCCAACAGCTGGTAGACGCCGGGTACCGCAATGTATCCCAAGTGGAAGAGCACGGCGAATTCGCTGTACGTGGATCGATTCTGGATCTTTTTCCAATGAGCAGCTCGGTGCCCTATCGTATCGAATGCTTTGATGACGAGATTGAAACCATTCGTAGCTTTGACCCTGACAGCCAACGTGGGCTGGAAAAGGTCCGTGAAGTCTCGCTGCTGCCCGCCTATGAATTTCCGATGAACGATGCCGGGGTTCAGCAGTTTCGACGCGCGTTCCGCAATCGCTTCGATGCCGAAAGCAAGAACTGCCCCTTGTACCGTGAAGTCTCGGAAGGTCGGGCACCGGCAGGCATTGAATACTACATGCCGCTGTTTTTTGAATCCACGGCTACGTTGATGGACTACTTGCCCAAGAGCACACGCGTCGTCAGCGTCGCCGACGCCTTCGGCGCCATGCAGATGTTTTTTGAGAACACTGAAGAACGCTACGAACAACGACGCCATGATGTTGAACGGCCGATCCTTGAACCTGGCGAACTCTATGTCACACCCAAAGACTGGATCAAACAGTTAAAAGCGTTTTCTCCAATTGAGACCAATCGCTTTGAAATCGAAAACACAGGCTCTACCGCGATTAACGTCAAGGCGGCAAACCCCGGCTTGTTTCCGATTGAGCCGCGCGGTGAACGTCCGATGGGTGCGCTGCAGGATTTTGTTCAAGCGTTCAAAGGCCGAACCCTGATTGTGGCCGAGACCGCAGGACGTCGTGAAACTTTACTCGATCAATTGATCGGTAACGAGCTCGCCACCGAAACGGTGGGCAGCTGGGTTGAATTTTTGAACAGTGACCGAACGCTGTGCATCACGGTGGCCGCCATTGATCGCGGGATGTTACTCAAAACCCACGGGGTTGCGCTCATAACCGAAAGCCAGCTCGGCTCCAACCGGGTTCGGCAACGTCAGCGGCGAAAGCCCACACGCGACGCCGATGCGATAATTTCTAACTTGTCCGACCTTCACATCGGGGATCCGGTAGTGCACATCGATCACGGCGTCGGGCGTTATCACGGCTTGACCAGCTTGAACATCGGCGGTTTTGAAAATGAATTTCTCACGTTGCATTACGCAGGTGACGATAAACTGTACGTGCCAGTGTCTTCGTTGCATTTAATCGCGCGCTTCACTGGCGCTGACAGCGATACCGCCCCGCTGCATAAACTGGGCAGTGACGCCTGGCAAAAAGCCAAACGGAAAGCGGCCGAAAAAGCCTATGACGTGGCCGCAGAATTACTTGAAATTCACGCGCGCCGCGCCGCGCGTAAAGGCTATGCTTTTCCGGTGGACGATAGCAACAACCAATTGTTTGCTGACGCCTTCCCGTTTGAAACCACGCCCGATCAGCAACGAGCCATCGATGAGGTCATCGCCGATTTGAAATCCACACAACCCACGGATCGTGTGGTGTGCGGGGATGTCGGGTTTGGTAAAACCGAAGTCGCCATGCGGGCGGCGTTTGCAGCAGTTGACGGTGGCAAGCAGGTGGCGGTGCTGGTGCCGACAACACTGTTGGCCCGGCAACACTATGAGAACTTTCTCAATCGCTTTTCCGATTGGCCCGTGCAGATTGAATGCCTGTCCCGATTCTCCACTGCGAAAGAACAAAAAGTGGTGCTCGATAAACTGGCCGAAGGCAAGCTCGACATCGTTATCGGCACGCACAAATTGCTGAACAAGCAAATTCGTTATAAAAATTTAGGTATGGTCATCATCGATGAAGAACACCGCTTCGGTGTGCGCCATAAAGAACATATGAAAGCACTTCGCAGTGAGGTTGATATCCTCACGCTCACCGCCACGCCGATTCCCAGAACCCTGAACATGGGTTTAGCCGGTTTACGCGATCTGTCCATCATTGCCACCCCCCCCGCGCATCGCCACGCGATAAAAACGTTTGTGGGTGAATGGGACGACAACCAGATTAAAGAAGCGTGTGAGCGGGAGCTCGCTCGCGGCGGGCAAGTGTATTTTCTGCATAACGAAGTCAAGAGCATTGAACGCATCACTAATGGTTTGCAAGCGCTCATGCCAACCGCCAGCATTCGTTTTGCACACGGCCAGATGCCTGAGAATGATTTAGAATCGTGCATGGTGGATTTCTACCATCAGCGCTTTAACATTCTGGTGTCCACCACCATCATCGAAAGCGGTATCGATGTACCAACAGCGAATACAATCCTGATCAATCGCGCCGATAAACTGGGTCTTGCGCAGTTGCATCAGCTTCGAGGTCGGGTGGGACGATCCCATCATCGTGCTTACGCGTACTTGATTACCCCGCCACAGGGTGTGATGACAGGCGATGCCGAGAAACGATTAGCGGCCATCGAGTCGCTGGAAGATCTCGGCGTGGGTTTTACGCTCGCCACGCACGATCTGGAGATCCGCGGCGCGGGTGAGCTTCTGGGCGAAGGTCAAAGTGGGCAAATTCAGGCCATTGGCTTTACGCTGTATCACGAGTTGCTGGCACGCGCCGTGGAAGCTTTGAAATCTGGCAAGCTGCCCGACCATGACAAGCCACTGGCACAGGGCACCGAAGTCGATCTGGGCGTACCTGCTCTGTTACCCGGAGATTATGTTCCGGATGTGCACCAGCGACTAATTCTGTACAAACGCATCGCCAATGCTAAAAACACTGATGAATTACGTGAGTTAAAAGGCGAACTCATCGACCGATTCGGACTGCTACCACCGCAAACCCAAAACCTGTTCAACACCATGCGCGTCAAGCAACGCTGCCAGGAACTGGGTATAGAACGGCTTGAAATGAGCACCCGAGGCGGGCGAATTGTGTTCGACACTGAACCCAAGATTGACCCGATGACACTGATTACGTTAATCCAGCGCGAACCCAAGCGTTATAAATTTGACGGGAAATCCACCCTGAGAGTGACCGAAGAATTCAACGACGACCACACCCGGGACGGTTTTCTGGACTCATTGTTCGATCGCTTGTCGATTACTGAAGCCGCGTGAGACACTAAAACGCATTGTTAAGGCATGCCATACACATGACACCGAAAATTTTAAACCGATCTGTTGTTGCCCTATTGAATCTGCTCGTGCTGTGCGTCTCGTCCCCTGCGATGGCTCAGGCCAAAGACTACAAAATCGAGATCATTCTGTTTGAAAACGTCAATGGCGGTAGCGATATCCGCGCAGGCCTGAGTTTTCCGAAAATGAGAAACGTCCTCTCATTAGCCAGTGCAGATGCCGCGACACTCGGGTTTAGGTTACTTGACAGTGGGTATGAGCTCAACGAGATCGCCGACAAGATAAACAATTCAGGCAACTACCGCTTACTCAGACACTTCATGTGGGAGCAACCGGGCCTTGATGCCAGGAACACAAAAGCCGTGCGTATCAGTGTGGGTCGGGCCTCGACCTTGTACATC
>CALFBL010000206.1 GCA_937951695.1 uncultured Granulosicoccaceae bacterium
GAGAGCTCGCCGCGTATCGCAAGGTCTGTCGCTTCAAATCCGACGCTCAGCACCATGGGTAACTCGAGCGCCACGATGCCAAAGATCAAACCGGCGAACATCGGTCTGAGCCAGCTGGGCATACCGACGCGTTCCCAAAAGATCTTACTGGTGTGCGCCACCGCGATCATCAGGTACACCACCCCGGCCCCGAGCACACCGATCACGGCAAACAGCGGCAGCTCCCAGAATTCAGCCAACTGAAAATCGGGTAGATCAAACACGAAGCCCGGCCCCAACGCCAAATGACGGACAAACACCGCAGCCACACAGGCCACCACAATGGGTGCGAACACGCGCAAGGTGTAGTACCCGACAATGACTTCCAGCGCAAAGATAACCGCTGCCACCGGCGCATTGAACGACACCGTCACCGCCGCTGCCGCGCCACACGCGAGCAAGGCCAGCGACTGACTGCGATCGAGTTTCAGGCGTTCGGCAAGCCAGGCCGACAGGGACGCGCCGATGTGTACCGCTGGGCCTTCACGACCCAAGGGAGCCCCAGTGCCCATGGACACCGCGGCCGCGGCGGCCGCATAGAGATCTGATCGGGTGGGCATTCGCGCACTGTTCAGCGCACAAGCTTCCATCACATCGGCAATGCCGTGATAGCGCTGGCCCGGCATGCGCAAGAACAGCATACCCACCACCAACCCACCCAAGGTGGGCACCAGCAAGATGCGCCAAGCCGGTTGGTTCTCGACGATTTCAGCGTAGCGCACTTCAGAGGCTTCACCAAAGCCAATAAACTGCACCAGATGGATCAACAGGATTAGTAGTAGCGTGGTTGCACCGACGGCCGCGCCGACCAATGACGCCAACCCGAAAAACGCAAAACGATTCAACCGGTGTAGCCCATGCTCTGCATCGCAAAGCCGGTCCGCAAAGGACCGATCGAATCAAGCCCCGCCAAGCCCAAGGCTCTGACATGGCCCGGTAGCGACGCCTTACCGCGAAAGGTTCTTGCCAGCGCATCGGTGAGCAACACCACACGTCGCTGATCGCTGCGCCGCTGTGTAACAAAGCCGCGCAATAGATCGGCGTGGCCCGGGTCGGCCGGACGTTCACCACTGCGGTGACCGATCATGTCCAGCAAGCTCGCGAGATCTCGCAAAGCGAGGTTAAAACCTTGCCCTGCCACCGGATGCAACAGACGCGCAGCGTTTCCCAGTAACACCACACGAGACGAGATTTGGATTTGCGCCTCCCACCGCACCAGCGGTATCACACCGCGCGGACCGATGGCGGTGATTTGTCCCAAGCGATGGCCAAATTGGCTTTGCAGTGCCGCGCTAAACGCACCCTCGTTAGCCTGCGCCAGAGCGCTCGCCTGCTCCGGCGCTAAGCACCAAACCAGACTCATGATATTGTCCGGCCGAGGCAGAAACGCCAGCGGACCCGTGGCTGTAAATCTCTCAAAGGCCCGAGCGCGATGCGGTTCTGACATTCGCACCGTGGTCAGCAACGCACTTTGCTCGTAATCGGTGCGTTTGGCTATTATGCCCGCTAACTCCCGCACCGATGAATTCACGCCATCTGCGGCAATGAGTAATTGCGTGGTCAGGGTTTTATCGGAGCTTAATGTCACCTCGAGCGAACCGGTCGACATCTCAGTCATTGCGCGAACGGCGCAGCCGGTCTGCAGGTCGATAAGCGGATGCTCATGGGCCCGTTGCCGAAGCGACTGGACCCATCGGCGGTTCTCAATCACATGCCCGAGCGCCGCCACACCCAGCTCATCGGCTTTCAAGCGAACGTTACCCAAACAACCCCGCTGCGATACATGAACTTGATCGATGGCTTGCGCATCCGCGCAAAGCGTGCCCCACAACCCCCAACTTCGCAGTAGCCCCTCACTGGCACTGCCGATGGCGGTGCAGCGTTGATCCATCAGATCTTCCGGCAGACTTTGCGCTGCATCGTGTTGATCGACAAGCGTTACCCGCCAGCCATTTTCGGCACACGCGATGGCCGCGGGCAATCCTGCCAGCCCTGCCCCAACCACAAGAATGTCGGTGTGTGTCATGACGGGTTCAATGATGCATCAGCCGCCCGACATCAACGCTTCGATATCGTTGGCCAGTTTAGGCACATCCCCAGTGATCACCTCATGGCCTTTGGCGGTGATGAGCACATCATCTTCTATCCGAATGCCGGTATTGCGATAGGCTTTTGGCACACTTCGGCCCTCACCGATGTACAGCCCTGGCTCGATCGTCAAACACATGCCCGATTCCAGTAAACGCCATTCGCCGTCAATCTTGTAGTCACCCACATCGTGCACGTCGAGACCTAACCAGTGACCGGTCTTGTGCATATAGTACGGACGGTAGGCCGCTTTTTTTATAAGCGTCTTGATGTTGCCTTTCAGTATGCCCACCGACTTCAATCCTCGCGTCAGCACCGCCACCGCCGCCTCGTGCGGATCGTTCCAGTGGTTCCCCGGCTGACAGGCGTCAATTCCCGCCTGATTGGCCTCTAGTACGATCTCATACAAGTCACGCTGCGCGTCACTAAAACGGCCGTTGATCGGGAAGGTACGAGAGATATCGCCAGCGTAACCGCCGACCTCCGCACCAGAATCAATCAACACCAAATCCCCATCGCGCAATTTGGCGTTGTTTTCGGTGTAATGCAAAATGCAGCCGTTCTCACCACCGCCCACAATAGGCATGAACGCATGATCCCCACCGGCTTTTTTGTAAGTGTGCACAAGAGCCGCTTCCAGCTCGTATTCCCACAGACCAGGCTGGCACGCCTGCATGGCGGCAACGTGACCCTTAGCGCTGAGCTTCGCGGCCGCTTTTAACTGTTTCTGTTCGGCACGAGACTTGTACACCCGCATATCGTGCAAGTGGTAGTCGAGTGAAATAAAGGCGTCCGGATCGTCGGTGCTCTTTCGGGTCATGCGCGAGCGCTTTAACCAGCCTAACAGCTGCGCATCAAAGCCCGGGTTTTTACCCAGCGTGTGATAGACGTGCTGCCTGCCCTCCAAAAGCCCTGGTAAAATTTCATCGACGTCTTCGATCGGAAAGGCGTCATCGGCGCCCAGCGCATCCGGGGCACCATCTACCCCCAGCCGCCGGCCGTGCCAAGTCTCTTTTTCGGGATCCCGGTCGCGGCAAAAAATCAAGTACTCCCCGGCTTTGCGACCGGGTATGAGTACCAGCAAGCTTTCCGGCTCTTCGAAACCGGACAAATACCAGAAATTACTGTCGGGTCGGTAGGGGTATTCGGTATCGCGGCTTCGCACCGTCGCAGGAGCGGCTGGGATCAACGCAATCGCGTTGACGTCCATAGTGCGCATCAACACGCGCCGCCGCCGCCGGTACTCATTAATTTCAGATTTATTCAACACGATATCAGTGCACTTGGTTGTGGGCGGCACCGGCCACCGGTTGCAGCTCCTCGTGCACCAGCAGCACGCCCACTCGCAGGAATTCGAACAGTTCCTGCCAATCACCATCGTCCGTGTCGTCCAGATCGTCTAGGTCAATGTTTTGCATGGCCTGAAAATCTGCGATAACCTCTCGAGTATCGCCCGGCAAAGACGGCGTATCACGCCCCCCCGACGACAGCCCTAACCCGTAATTAAAACCTGTACAAAAATCGATCAGCCCAGCGGCTCGGTCTGCCAAGGGTGCCAAATTGTCCGGCATGGCCGGTTCGAACGCCAGTTCAGGATCGTTTAAAGCCGCCACAGTGCCACTAAACCAGCTATCGAGCTCACGAATGTCAGTAGCCCGTTCCTGCACAGTTTCAGCGGTGATGTCCGCCGCATCGAGCAACTCGGTAAGCCAACGACTTTTGGCTCTCCCGGATGCCTGTCCGCAAAGTAACCCGACCGAAATCCCGTGAGCTTCCGACACCGACAGCGGTATGGCCAGTCGAGACAGTAAATCCGAGTAAATATTGAATGTTTTTGCCACAAACAGACTATTGACCTTGCCAGTGCTGTACCCCACGAGTATACAATGCGAGCGTAGCAATCGCTGACGTACGCCATGAGTCGTTCAGACATTAACGAAGAAATAGAAAACCTCGAAGCCCAGCTTCACGAACTTGCCTCACTGTGCAAGCGCTTGCGGTTGGAAAATCGATCACTACGAGAACAGCAGGTCAGCCTGGTGGAAGAGCGGGCCCGCCTGATCGAGAAGAATGAACTGGCGCGCACCAAGGTGGAACAAATGATCGTTCGGCTAAAATCACTTGAGGCCACCTCGTGAACAAACGGAACGTCCTCATGACCGAAAGCCGCCCAGTCAAGCTGCGCATACTGGATAAAGAAGTTCAGCTCGCCTGCAAAGTCGGTGAAGAAGACGAGCTGGCCAAAGCCGCCGCGTACATCGATCGCTCCATGAGTGAACTGAAAGGGCGTAACAGCACCTCAAGCATTGAGAAAATCGCCATCGTGGTTGCCATCAACACCGCGGCTGAACTGTTGAAATCGCGCTCGAACAAAGCGGGAGAGCACCCGGAGATAACCGAGCGTCTGGTGGCCATGAACGCCAAGATTGAAGATTTACTCCAAGAAGACACCGAGAGCGCTTGACTTCGGTTGTCTCCCTCAATCTTCGCATCGCGTGCTAATCTTTGAGTCGTATCAACTGCGGTGTTTGTTATCTTGCTGGGTAAATCCCTTGAGCCTTAATTTCTATCCCCGGGAACGGCTTGGTCATCGTTGTTGTGCACGTCCGCTACGGCGGAAAGCCTGATACGGTTCCTGCTGCTCCCACTTGAGCCTTTTGGTTCAAGGTAGCGCACTGGAGACGGCACTCGTGGTTGATACACTCCCCAACAGTGAATGTTCCCACGGGCGAATAAGCTATGCCAATCATGATGGGGTGTATTGCGGACGACTTCACCGGCGCTACCGATCTTGCCGGGTTGCTGGCTCGAAGCGGTATGCCTGTCAGTCTTCGCATTGGGGTGCCTGATGCTGCGCCAAACAATCCCGCAGCGTTTGAGGTGATCGCCCTGAAATGTCGAACCTTGCCTGTAGATGAGGCGGTTGTCCAAACCCGCAATGCATTGGCATGGCTCAAAACCGCTGGGGCCACGCGTTTTTTCTGGAAGTATTGCTCCACCTTCGATTCAACCCCCCAAGGTAACATTGGCCCCGTGGCCGAGGCCTTGATGACAGACATCGGTACCCAACAAACCATCTACTGCCCGGCTTTCCCGGAAAATGGTCGTTCAATTTTTATGGGAAACCTGTTCGTCGGTGAGCAGCCCTTGGCTGAGTCTGCGATGAAAGATCATCCCTTAACCCCCATGCGCGACAGCAACCTGATGCGTTTGCTCGCCCCACAGGTAAGTGGCAAGGTGGGATTGATCAACCGACTGACCGTAGCACAGGGAACCGAAGCAATCGATGCGCGACTGGCCGTGCTACAACAAGACAATGTGTCTCACGTGGTTGTCGATGCGGTTGCCGACGCTGATTTGTTTGTCATTGCCGAAGCCTGTCAGCACATGCCACTGCTAACCGGCGGCAGTGCCATCGCGATGCCCTTGCCCGATTTGTATGCCAGCGCTACAACAAGTCCTGCACAAACACAAACACAAACGCACACACAACCGCGTCCAGCCACCGACAAAGCTATCGTGCTGTCTGGCAGTTCATCAGCGATGACGCGACAGCAAGTCGCCCATCATGCAGATGCGCATCCGAACTTACGCCTCGATCCGATTAAGCTTGCGCAGGCTGGCCCAGATGCGGCAATCGAATGGCTTACCCAACAGGATTTGTCGCAAGCGCCTATGGTTTTCGCAACGGCTGAACCTGAGCAAATCGCAGCGGTTCAACAAACCCTGGGCCGTGAAAAAGCCGGCGAAATCGTAGAACAGGCGCTGGCGCGGTTGGCGGTAGTCGCTCGCGATCGAGGAGCCAGCCGCATCGTGGTCGCGGGTGGCGAAACTTCAGGGGCTGTAACGCAAGCACTGGGCGTCACTCGGTTAGATGTGGGTCGCGAAATCGCACCCGGTGTGCCGTGGACGTTTGCACACAGTAACGGCCACGCCATCGCCCTTGCACTGAAATCAGGTAACTTCGGTGGGCCTGCGTTTTTCGATGATGCACTGCAAGCGCTGACACCCGCATGACGGCCGAAGCAAAACTCAGGGAACAGATATGTTTGTTGGCCAAATCCCTGTTTGATCGTGGCCTGACCGGTGGCAGCACCGGCAATATTTCTGCTCGAACCCAAGACGGTGGATTGCTGGTGTCGCCTACAGGCACAAGCTTTGGCCGTCTTGATCCGGGACGCTTGAGTCGTTTTGATGCAACAGGCACACTCATCGATGGGGACCCACCCACCAAAGAAATGCCATTGCATGCGGCGTTTTATGAAACCCGCAGCACCGCAGCTGCTGTCGTT
>CALFBL010000207.1 GCA_937951695.1 uncultured Granulosicoccaceae bacterium
CTGCTGAATGTCCAGATTGATGTCTCGCAGCACCGCAACGGAACCACTGTAGGACTTTGAGATATCGGTTAACTTCAGGTTTGCCATAGCGGGCCTAGTCCGTATGCTGTAACAAGGTGTAACCCCAAGCGGGTAAGTCCACCGTTGAGGCACCGACTGGGTTCACTGCATCAATATCATCGTTAAACAAGGTCCAGTCTCCCGAAGGTATATCGACAGTTTGGCCGGTATCCGATAAATTGAACGCACACCAGATGCGCTCGCCCGCGTGCACTCTTTCAAACATCAGTACATCACCTTGATGGTTCAACGCTGTTTGATCGCCCTTTTGCAGCAGCGGCGAACGGGTGCGCATGTTCATAACACGACGGTAGTGGTTCAACGTGGAGTCCACTTGATTTGACTGCGCCGCGACGCTGAGTTCAAGATGCTCTTTGGGTACTGGCAGCCATGGCTTAACCTCACTGAACCCACCGAACGCTTCATGGCTATTCCAAACCATGGGTGTTCGGCAGCCGTCACGGCTCGGCATATCCGGCCAGAACTCAATGCCGTAAGGATCTCTAAGATCTTCATAGGCCACCTTGGCTTCGGGCAGACCGAGCTCTTCGCCTTGATACACACAGGCAGAGCCACGCCACGACATCAACAAGGTCGAGTAACAGCGAATCCCTTGTGTATCGAGCCCCCATCGCGTGGCAGGACGACGAACATCATGGTTTGAAAACGCCCAACAGACCCAGCCGTCATCGCTGGCAGCATCCCATCGCTTGAACGATTTCACCACCCGCTCCGCGGTTAAGCTGGACCCGGATAAATATTCAAAGGCGTAGCACATCTGCACCTTATCATTACCTTCTGTGTATTCACCGGCGATTTCCAAACCGCGCTGATCATCACCGACCTCACCGACCGTAGCGATGTTTGGAAACTCATCTGCAACAGCTCGAAACCGGCGCAGAAATTCAAGGTTCTCGGGTTGGTTCTTGGAATGAATGTGACGTTGATAGACGTAGGGATTGACATCAGGGGCGATAGAAAAATTGTAGTCTTCTTGTGGTAGAGCGGGATTGTCGCGAAGTTGTTTATCAGCGAAGTAAAAATTGATGGTGTCGAGGCGAAAACCGTCCACGCCTCGTTCCAACCAGAAACGTTCTACCGCCAGCAACGCATCCTGAACGTGCGGGTTGTGAAAATTCAAATCGGGTTGAGAGCTCAGAAAGTTGTGTAAGTAATACTGCCGGCGTCGCGTATCCCATTGCCAGGCGGGGCCACCGAATATCGAGGGCCAATTGTTCGGCGCAGTACCGTCAGGTTTTGCATCCGCCCACACATACCAATCACTTTTGGGATTGTCTTTCGACTGCCGACTCGTCTCAAACCAAGGGTGCTGATCGGAAGTATGCGAGAGCACAAGATCGATCATCACACGCAGACCCAACGAGTGCGCCTTGGCCATCAGCGCATCGAAGTCGCTCAGGGTGCCAAACATTGGATCCACATCGCAGTAGTCGGATACGTCGTAGCCGTAGTCTTTCATCGGGGAGGTAAAAAATGGGGAAATCCAGATAGCATCAACGTTCAACGAGGCGATGTAATCAAGCCGTTGGGTGATGCCTTTCAAATCTCCTGTACCGTCGCCGCTGGTGTCCTGATAGCTTCTTGGGTAGACCTGATAAATGACACCACCTCGCCACCAATCTGGATTATCGTCAAGTGCTGATACCCGCGCGTGAGAGTGGGTTGAGCTCATTTCAGGATCCTTATTTTACGGAACCGGCCAAAAGACCGCGAACCAGATATTTTTGCATCATGAAAAACACCGCCAACGGTACAGCGATGGAGATAAAGGCGGCTGTGGCGAGAATTTCCCAATTACCGCCACGCGTACCCAGTAGCTCCACGATGTAATTGGTCATGACCGTGGTCTGGCCTGACGAATCAATTAAAAATACACGGGCAACGAGTAGATCATTCCACGTCCAGAGAAACTGAAAAATGGCGAACGATGCCAATGCGGGAAAACTCAACGGCAAAATGATGCGCACGAATATCTGAAATTCGGTAGCACCATCCACCCGTGCGTTCTCGATGATGTCGCGTGGCAAGCTAACCATATAGTTTCTGAGTAGATAAATGGCCAGCGGTAATCCAAACCCGGTATGCGCTAGCCATACCCCCATATAGCCTTTACCGATGCCAATGTAGTTATGAAATTTTAACAACGGAATGAGAGCGAGCTGCAACGGCACGACCAACAGAGCAACGATTACGGCCACCAATATAGCCCGACCCGGAAACTCCATCCAGGCCAGTGCATAAGCGGCAAAGGCTGCGAACAGAATGGGAATGATGGTGGCGGGTATAGTTACCGTAAAGGTGTTTAAAAACGCTTGAGCCATGTTGCCGGAGCTGCGCTCTGAGAACAGCATGTTCTTGTAGTTATCGAGGGTGAAATCCGGCGGTGTCGTCGCGGTGGTGAACACCCGCGGCAAACGTGTTCCGATCTGACTTTCGGGCGCAACAAATTCAAATGAGCCGTCGGCGGCGACCGTTAAGG
Organism: uncultured Granulosicoccaceae bacterium; assembly: GCA_937951695.1. GTDB lineage: Bacteria > Pseudomonadota > Gammaproteobacteria > Granulosicoccales > Granulosicoccaceae > Granulosicoccus. The sequence continues at coordinate 2,561 of CALFBL010000207.1, forward strand.
TGCGATCTTTAGAAAGTTCTGCGATGTCGCCTGGCGCGTACGCAGTAGGGGCTCTGGAAGAGGTGCCCCAAGCACTGATTTTCACACCGTCCAGATCAATCAGCTTGCCCGTGATTACAAAGCCTGCATCGGTTTGTGTCTCATCGCCCGATAGCCGAATGGCAGGGCGTTGACTTTCCTGCGTGCCCAGCGATGACCACCAGCCGGAACTGGTGATTTGATCCGCGGTTCGAAACGAGGAGACAAGTAACCCCACCGTGGGAAACAACCACATCAGCACGATGAAGAGCACAGAAAGATTGACAATCCAACTCAAGCTGGACCTTTGCCCGACCACAGAAGCCACTAGCGAAACTCCCGTCTGGCGTTAATCACATTCCAGATCAATATCGGTGTGACCAGGAACATGATGACCATCGCAGCGGCTGAGCCTACCCCCCAGTCGTTAGCGCGAAATAACTTGTCAAACATGTAGTTCGCCAGCACTTGCGTCTCCCATTGGCCGTTGGTCATGGCAAACACAATGTCGAATACCTTAAGTACCGTTATAGTGATGGTGGTCCAAACCACCACAATGGTGGAGGTGATCTGCGGGATTTTGATTTTAAAGAATATGTGTACGGGGTTTGCCCCATCGACGATCGCTGCCTCCACCGTCTCTTCCGGAATTCCGCGCAAAGCCGCTGACAAGATCACCATCGCAAACCCGGTCTGAATCCAGACCAACACAATCATTAGAAGAAAATTATTCCAGAAAGGCACTGTGAGCCAGATCTCAGGCGGGTTGTCAGTAAAAAACGTGTACAACGCATTCAGCGCACCTATCTGTTCAGTGCCTTCCGGTCGTGCGTCATAAACCAGCTTCCAGATAACCGAAGCACCGACAAAACTGATGGCCATCGGCATAAAGATAAGCGACTTGGCAAGACTGCCCCACCACAATCGATCGGTTAGCTGCGCGATCAACAATCCAAAGGCGGTAGACAATGCCGGCACTACGAGCAACCACAGCATGTTGTTTTTTAACGCTTCGATGAATTTCGGTTCAGCGAGCATCTGCCGGTAGTTGTCCAATCCGACAAACACACCTCCGTTGTCGCGGTCTGTCAGGGATAAGCGCAGCGATTCAATGACCGGATAGGCTAGATACAGCGCTAGAGCGGCAAAGGCGGGCAGTAAGAATAACCACGGCCTGATGGCGTTAGCAAGATTGATGTTGCGCCCGGCGTTGGGGCCACGCGCGGGGAAAATAAATTTGTCTAGAACGAGATTGGATGAATAGAAATAACCGACACAGAGCCCGACGCCAACCACGATCGTTAAAAAGGCCTGAAGCACTGGCGACATATGAACTTCCCCGACGGTAACAGCAAAAAGCCGGCGCGCATTCGATCAAGAATCGATTACGCGCCGGCTCTATAAGGCTGGTGCGTTAGGTTTTTACTTTATCGCATCCCAGCTCTTCTGAATGTCAGCGGCAACATCGGCGGCATCTTTGCCACCAGCGTAATCGACCATACCCGTCCAGAAGGTACCGGCACCGATCGCCCCAGGCATCAGGTCAGAGCCATCAAAACGGAAAGTGGTCGCTCCTAGCAGTACTTCACCCAATGCGCGCAGCGTGTCGTCTTTATAGGCGTCCAGGTTAACGCCGTTGTGCGGTGTCAAAAAGCCGGTTTGAGCCATCATCAGTTCGTTGGCGATGGGAGTCTTTAAAAACTCTATTAACGCGTTGGTGGCCTCAGACTCATCGGTAATTGACAGCATCGTGCCACCGCCCAGTACGGGGTTACCCAGAGCTTTGCCCGCATAGCTGGGGAAGTAGAAAAAGTCGGTGTCAACACCGAACTCCACACCTTCAGGGAAAAAGGCCGGTACAAACGAGGCTTGACGGTGCATGTAGCACTGAGGCGGAGACGAGAACAGCCCCTTCGGGCTATCACGAAAATCGGTGGACGCTACCGAACCTGCGCCACCTGATACATAGGCATCATTACGACTGAACCAACCGTAGTCTTCAATGGCAGCAACAACGCGTGGATCATCAAACGCGATGCCATTAGTTGTCCACTCGTCATACACCTCAGGGGCTTGTGTACGCAGCATCATGTCTTCCACCCAATCGGTTGCAGGCCAGCCTGTTGCCGGGCCCGACCCCAAACCTATGCACCACGGTGTATCGCCGTCAGCGGCGATTTGTTCGGTTAACGCCTTAAGCCCTTCCATGGTGTCGGGCACTTCATAACCGGCGTCTTCAAAATTCTCAGGGTTGTACCAAACGAGAGACTTCACGTTGACGTTAAAAAAGAAGCCAAACACCTGATCGTTACCCTCGGCATCAGGAAAGCTACCCAAGTCTACCCAAGAGTCCCCGGCTGCGTAGTTTTCGCTGACCCAATCACCGGTGCCCTCTGGCAGAGCGGAGAGCTGGCCTTTTGCTGCCATAACCGCTGCGAGTCCGGGTTGAGGGAACACGGCGATGTTGGGTGCAGAACCGGCCTCAGCATCAATCACAATTTGCTGCTCGAACCCATCCGACCCGGTGTAAACCGCAGTCGCGCCGGTAGCCTGCTCGAAATAATGCAGCATATTATTAAAAAATTCATCCTCTGGCGCGAGCCAGGGGCCGGCGATGGTCACGGTCTGCCCGCTGAGATCCGGTGCAGACTCACGGTATTGGGTATAGCTGTCCCAGTTAAACGGACCTTCGCCCACCGGGAATACCATGTCATCTTGTGCCTGTGCTGCACTGACCGTCATCAGGGTTGCCGCCACGGCGGCAGCGACTGAAGTGAGTTTGTTCATGAGTTCTTATTCTCCAAGCAGTATAATGCCGGGGCGCTATTGCACACGCGCTCCACGGCGCCCAGCTCAACCGGCTGGTGTGACGGGATTGTGCACTATCGGAAAGCGCTGCGTCAACCCGGGTGCGGGCGCGTCAAGTGCAGTGAGACGGAGTCAGGACTCGAAGAAGTCTTGATGCGAATCGAATATTTCTTCGATATGCGAATCGAGCCGTGACAAATGCAATCGAGTCGCTTCCTGCGCTGCGGGGGTATCGTTTGATGACAGCGCCTCAGCGATCGTCAAATGGTCCTGATACAAGGTGGTCGCTTCGTCTTCGCGACTTAAGCACAAGAAACACAATCGATCGAGCTCTTGCTTACATTCGCTGATGTTAAATGCGGCATTGGGATGACCACTCAGTTCACAAATAAGTTCGTGAAACTCCAGATCGACCGAGTGAAAGATGTCAGTATTTCCACCCTCGATTGCGTCACGCTGTTTATCCAGAACGCTCTGCACAGCGGCGACTTTTTCATCGTCCCACACCTTGCAAGCGCGATTGACCACCTCGAGCTCGATCGCCAGTCGGACAAAGCGAGAGTGACTGATTCGCTCCATCGAAAAACCACGCACTTCCGTGGCCCGCTGCGGCCGGATGGTCAGCAGCCCGATGCTGCCAAGACGATTAAAAGCATCTCGAATGGGTTGCCGGGAAACACCAAACCGTTTAGCCACCTCGGCTTCAGGCAACTTGGTGCCTGGCACCAGCCTCAGGCTAACGATGTCGTTGTACAGCCGGTCAAAGACATCGTCTGCGGCGGTACGGCGTTCAAATTTTTCGTGGGTGTTGAGCATTCCAAGTCTCATCAGATTAAACAAAGAATTCTGACTTCCGCACACAGAAGCCGCGGACTCGCCAATAGCGTAACCCCTGACAGTTTCGGTTTGACACCGCTATCATTTTCTTGAATACTACCATACTAGTTATCTTGTTCAAGACGGCTCCGCTTTTTCGCGACCTGTGTTTCGAGTCGGAGAACGAAAACCCTAGAACGAGAGGCTGGACTGAATTGTTATTAAACCGATAAACCACACGATTGGAGAATGTATGTTTAATCCTGCAAAAAGCATGTTGTTGGGTGTCACCGCGGCTGTAGCGATCAGTAGCTCCGCACTGGCCGCAGAATGGCGAGGCTGGAACATCCACGTCGAAGGCTACCCCAATACCGTAGCCCTTGATAAATTTGCCGAATTAGTCGAAGGCGTCACCGACGGCGATATCGCGCTGAAACTGTTCCACGGTGGCACCTTGGGCAGCCAACCCGATGCCATCGAACAACTGCGACTTGGCGCTATACAAGTGGCCAATTTCAACCTCGGGCCCATCGGCCCCGTCGCCCCGGAAGCAAACGTGGTGTCTCTGCCCTTCATCTTTAAAGACGTTCCACACATGTTTCGTGTGCTGGACGGCGAAGCCGGGCAAGTAATCGCTGACGGTATGGCAGCAAAAGGCATTCTGCCGCTGGCTTGGTTCGATGCCGGCGCGCGTTCTTTCTACAACGGCACCAAGTCGATTAATACGCCGGACGATGTGATAAGCCTGAAGGTTCGAGTGATGAACAACGATCTTTACTCGGGCATGATTTCAGAGCTTGGTGGTAACCCGTCTCCGATGGCATTCGCGGAAGTCTATTCAGCCTTGCAAACCGGTGTTGTGGATGGCGCCGAAAACAACTGGCCATCGTACGAGTCGACGGGTCACTACGAAGTGGCAGGTTTTTATTCGTTAAGCCAGCACTTGATAATTCCAGAGTGTATATGCATCAACACTGATACGTTTAACGCACTGTCTGAAGATGAACAGAACGTCGTGCGTGAAGCCGCTCAAGAGGCAGCAATCATGCAACGCGAGTTGTGGGCAGAGCGCGAATTGGCCAGTCGTGAAAAGGTAGAAACTGCCGGCGTTCAGGTTAATGAAATCGCTGATAAAGGCCCATTTCAGGAAGCCATGATTCCTGTCTATGACGCCTATCTGGAAGCCAATCCTGACTTACGCCCTCTGGTTGAAATGATTCAAGGTACTGAGTGATCCGTTTGCGTTGAATTTAGTTTGAAACAACGGCGCTCGACTGGCGTCGAGTGCCGTTACCCTCCCCGCGAATGACAGTTAGCTCTCATGACAGAAAAATCGAATTCTGCGCACATCCCCGTGCCCTTGCGAATTTTTGAGTGTAGTCTGGCCCTGGTTAGCCTGATCTGTAAATTTATCGCTGGCGTCTCTCTGGTATCTCTAACTGTTCTGTTTGGCTATCTGGTGTTCGGCCGGTATGTGCTTAACGCAACACCCACTTGGGTTGAACAGACCTCCCTGTTACTGGTCATGGTGATCGCTTTTCTCGGTGCAGCGGTCGGCATTCACGAACAGACTCACCTGTCGGTGAATTTTTTAGTCAACGCTGTTGGCGCCAAAGCCCGTGAATTTCTTATCGGTCTCAGCCACGTCGTGCTCGGAATATTTGGCGCAATGATGTTCTGGTACGGGCTCAAACTCACGAGATTCAAGTGGGGCTCGGACATTCCTTTGCTGGGCCTTCCGGAAGGACTTCGATCCCTCCCTTTGACCGTTGCTGGCGGTTTGATCGCGTTGTTCTCCCTTGCCCATCTACTTCGACAGTTGTTGGTTAAGGGGCGCACAACCAGAGCCTACGACATCCTTTCATCCGACGCAGGAAACACATAGTGGGGCTGTTTGTGTTACTCGGACTTTTCGCGATATGCGTCATAGTCGGGATGCCGGTGGCGTTTTCCTTAGGGGTTGCCGCGCTGTCCGCATTTGCCGCCGCTGGTTTGCCACTGGACATCGGTTTTCAGCGAATCATTGCAGGGATAAATATTTTCTCGCTGATGGCAATTCCGTTTTTCATCTTTGCCGGGGAGCTGATGTTTCACGGAGGAATAGCCGCACGTTTGGTGCGATTTGCCTCAGCGGCTGTCGGCGCTGTGCGTGGTGGTCTGGGCATCGTCAATGTGCTCTCCTCCATGCTGTTCGGCGGCATCTCCGGATCAGCTATAGCGGACATTTCGGCGCTGGGTTCGATACTGGTGCCGGTCATGAAAGAGAAAGGTTATGACGGGGACTATGCAGTCAATGTAACCGTGACCTCCTCTATCGCGGGGATTATCATCCCGCCCAGCCACAATATGATCATCTACGCCATCGCCGCTGGCGGCAGTGTCTCGATCGGCAAGCTGTTTCTCGCAGGGGTTGTGCCTGGTGTTCTGATGTGCCTGTGTTTGGCATTCACCGCTTATGTGGTCGCTGTCAAACGCGGCTACAAAGCTGAGAAGTTTCCTGGCTGGTACGCCTTGTTGCTCGCATTTGCCGGCGCTGTACCAGGCTTGTTCACCGCTGTCATTATCGTCGGTGGTGTGCTCTCTGGCGTATTTACCGTCACTGAATCCGGTGCGTTTGGCGCGGTATACGCCTTTGTTGTAACGCTGTTAGTTTATCGCAGCATCACCTGGGAGAACTTTAAAAAAGCCGTGGCCAGTGCCACCTATGTTACACTTTTGCAAG
>CALFBL010000208.1 GCA_937951695.1 uncultured Granulosicoccaceae bacterium
CCTGCGTTGCTACCCAAGTTGATCACAATAATCTTGTCACGGCTGGACTGAGTGATGGCATCCACCAATGAAATCACTCGGCCTTCGCCTTCCAGTGTTGGCAATCTCGGGGTGTAGGTGTGGACAACGCCGTCGTTGGCCGATGGCAGGAGAAGGTCTCCAGCGATCGTTTCGCGGCTGTTGTGGGTGATGACCATGGTTGCTGGATCACCGACATTGAGTAACTTGGCTTCGGCAACATGCTGCACTTCGTAGCCGTAGATTTTGCCGGTCACAGGATCTTTTAAAGCGTCGTTCTTGCGGAAAATACCGAATTTGGTTTGACTGTGATCGAGTTTGCCACGGACAAATATCTCTTGGCCCAGCGCGCTGATGAGTCGACCCTCAGAGTTACCCACCACGTAGGGGGCCGCTTTGAGCTGTTCGGTGGTCACAACGTTAGGGCGGATCAAGAACTGCTGAATGGCGTCTGCAGGAATGGTTGGAACCGCGTCCGCCAAAGACTCGACGCGGATGCGTGGGGATACGCGAACGGCGCTACCTGCTGCTCCTCCAATGCTATCGGCTCCAGCACCGTTACCGACTCCAGCACCGCTACCGGCTCCAGCAACGCTACCGGCGGCGAATTGTTCGCCATTTCGAGATAAGGCCAGGCTAGGCTGGCCGTTGACGTAGATTATGGAAATCTTGTCACCGGGGTAGATCAGATTCGGGTTCTGGATCTGGGGGTTGTAGTCCCAAATCTGGGGCCACAACCAGGCGCTGTTTAAAAAACGTCCAGAAATGTCCCACAGAGTGTCGCCCTTCACCACGGTGTAGTCGCTGGGAGCGCCTAGTTTCAGCTCGCCGTCAGGGACGTTGGCTGTGGGGAAGGCGCCGTTGTACTCCGCATCGGCACCGCCGCTAAATCGGGTACCGCTCTGATCGGACGCTGTGACTACGACGGCGGATGGTTTGACATCGCCGCTCGACCCGCAAGCCGTCACTAGACCGGCTAGACTGGCGGCTATAAGCACCCTTGAGGCTTGGATGAGAACTTGGTTCGCCATATTTGGCTATCTCCGTAACAGTTTTGGGGTGGTCAGGAACTCCAGACTCACCTTCGTCCTAGGTGATATGCAAAGGCGATGCCTTTTTTCGCCTCACAACTCCACACTGTTAGAATCAGCGCGACGATTTGTCCGTAATTAGTCTGTTCTAGAGCCTCTTATTACCCGTGTCTATATTGCCTATTTTGTTGTACCCCGACGTCCAGCTACGCAAACTGGCCACACCCGTCAATGAGATTGACGGTCGAATAGATATACTGGTCGGTGATATGTTGCAGACTATGTACGAAGCACCAGGTATTGGTTTAGCAGCCACTCAGGTGAATGTGCATAAGCGGGTTGTGGTTGTTGATGTCTCTGAAGAGTGCAATACACCGCTGGTGCTAATCAATCCTGAGTTGGTCGAGCACCACGGCGAGGCTGAGGCGCAAGAGGGCTGTCTAAGCATCCCGGAGATCTACGAAACTATCAAACGGCCGGCGCAAGTGCATATCAAAGCGATCGATCGGGAGGGAAACCCGTTTGAATTGGATGCCGATGGGCTGTTGGCCACCTGTATCCAGCATGAAATTGACCACCTCGACGGCAAGTTGTTCGTCGATTACCTCTCCGCGCTCAAGCGCAATCGAATTCGGAAAAAAATGCTGAAACTGATTCGCGATCAAGATGACTGACTGCGCATCGATTCGCCTCGCGTTTGCCGGTACGCCAGAATTTGCAGCCACGGCGTTGGCAGCACTCATCGAGTCTGAACACACGGTAGTCGGTGTTTTGACGCAACCGGATCGGCCGTCGGGTCGGGGTCGAAAAATCACTGCGTCGCCGGTCAAGCAGTTGGCCCAAGAGCATGATATTCCGGTCGACCAGCCGGTTTCGCTAAAATCTGTGGAATCGATTCAGGTCTTAGCCAGCTGGCAGGCGGATGTATTGGTGGTAGCGGCGTATGGGTTGTTGCTGCCCGAATCGGTGCTGTCGCTGCCACCGCTAGGTTGTTTGAATATTCACGGCTCGCTGCTACCGCGCTGGCGCGGGGCAGCGCCTATTCACCGAGCGGTGATGGCGGGCGATACCCTCACCGGGGTGACCATTATGCGAATGGATGCTGGGCTGGACACCGGAGACATGCTCACCTCGGTGAGCGTACCGATTGAGCCAACCCAAACCACGCCCGAGTTGCACGATATTTTGGCCGATTTGGGGGCCAAGGCAGTGGTTGACGTGTTAAGCCTGTGGTGCCGGGGCGAGATAGTACCGGTTGCTCAACCAGAGGAAGGCGTCACCTACGCGAACAAGCTAGACAAGGCCGAGGCGCACATTAACTTCACTGACAGCGCGCTGCAGTGCGACAGAAAAATTCGTGCCCTGGCCGGTTGGCCAATTGCCGAGTGCGAACTCAATGGCGAGCGGATTCGGCTGCACGCCTCGCGCGTATCCGAACTTGCAGTGCCGCTAGGCACGCAAGCGGGAACGATTGTATCCACCGACTCCAAGGCTGTGACTGTGGCAACCGGATCAGGGGCGGTGGATGTCCTGCGCTTGCAGCGACCGGGAAAAAAA
>CALFBL010000209.1 GCA_937951695.1 uncultured Granulosicoccaceae bacterium
CTCACACACTTCATCGCTTTCGAAGAACAGCATTTGCGCTATGCCCTCGTTGGCATAAATTTTCGCTGGCAGTGGCGTGGTATTGGAGAATTCGAGCGTCACATGCCCTTCCCACTCCGGTTCAAGCGGGGTGACGTTGACAATGATACCGCAGCGCGCGTACGTGCTTTTACCCAAACATACCGTGAGTACATTGCGCGGAATGCGAAAGTATTCCACCGTTCTCGCCAGTGCAAAAGAATTGGGAGGGATAATGCAAACGTCGGATTTCAGGTCCACAAAACTGTCTGGATCAAACGCCTTGGGATCCACCACCGCATGATTGATGTTGGTGAAAATCTTAAATTCATCCGCACATCTCACATCGTATCCGTAACTAGATGTACCGTAGGACACGATGCGCTCCTGATTGGCGTCGAGGCGAACCTGACCGGCTTCAAACGGCTCAATCATGGCGTCGTTCGTTGCCATGCGCCGAATCCATTTATCCGACTTGATACTCATTCGATGCCCCGTTTTGCTCACGACGATACGTGCTGTGATTAAGTGTTCTGAATAACGATCTTCGGAAACTTGTCCGAGTAGTCTTTGGCTTGTTTGGATAGTCGGGCAGCGACTTTACGACCAATACTACGATAGATCTCGCTGGTACGACTGTCGGGTTCTGCTACCACTGTTGGCCTGCCGTTATCGGCTTGCAAGCGAATCGACATTTCAAGCGGTAACGCACCCAGCAACGTCACACCGGCTTCTTCAGCCATTCGAACACCACCACCGTCACCAAAGATGTGCTCTTCATGTCCACAGGAACTGCAAATGTGAGTCGACATGTTTTCAACGATACCCAGAATCGGTATCGAGACCTTCTCGAACATCTTCAAGCCTTTTTTTGCATCCAGCAACGCGATGTCTTGTGGTGTGGTGACAATCACTGCCCCACTGACCGGGACCTTCTGCGCCAGAGTCAGTTGTGTGTCTCCTGTACCGGGCGGTAAGTCAATCACCAGGAAGTCCAGATCGGCCCAATTGGTGTCGTTGAGCAGCTGCTCCAGCGCCTGCGTAACCATCGGCCCTCGCCAAACCATGGGGGTGTCTTCTTCGATCAAAAAACCGATCGACATCGTTTGCACACCGTAATTTTTCATCGGTTCAATGGTCTTGCCGTCCACGCTTTCCGGCTGACCGGACAAACCCATCATCCGCGGTTGGCTTGGCCCATAGATGTCCGCGTCCAGCAATCCTACCGTAGCGCCTTCGGCTGCCAGCGCCAAAGCCAGATTCACCGACGTAGTACTCTTTCCCACACCGCCTTTGCCCGAGGCAACCGCAATAATATTCTTGACCTTCTCAAGCCGCTTGACGCCTTGTTGAACCGAATGCGCGATGATTTTCGATTCCACCGCTAATGAGAGCTGCGTCTGATCGTTGTCAACGTCTTTGGCAATCAGCGCTTGCAGCTCTTCCTTCAGGGCAATTCGATACTTGTCAGCGGGGTATGGCAAGGTCAGGGATACCGAGACGGCTTCCCCGTCAACGGCTACTGAATTCACCACACCGGCGTCTTTAAAAGAGAGCTCTAAGTGTGGATCAACAAAACTGTTAACGATGGATTCGACGCGGTCTGTGGACAGATCAGACATGATGATTCTTGGCTCGCAGGAGGGCAGACTGTTAGACTGTAAGGCGAACCGCTAACTATACACCGAAGAGCAATGACTCGACAAATCCTTGTGACCGCGGCATTGCCGTACGCTAACGGCCCGCTGCATCTGGGTCACCTGCTGGAGTACATCCAGACCGATATCTGGGTGCGCTACCAACGCCTGGCGGGTAACCGTTGCACCTGGGCATGGGCCAGCGACGCTCATGGCACCCCTATCATGCTAAAAGCCCAGGCCGAAGGCATGACCCCCGAAGCCTTGATCGAGTCTGTCAAAGCCAGCCACGAAGCCGACATCAAAGACTTTTTACTTGTCCCGGATGTATTTCACACCACGCATTCTGCGGAAAACCAGGAATTGGCGGAACTGGTCTACAACCGCCTGAACGAGGCTGGTTACATCGTCAAGCGCACCATCAAGCAACTCTACGATGAGCAGGACAAGATGTTTCTTCCCGATCGTTACGTGAAAGGGGAATGCCCCAATTGCGCGGCGACCGATCAATACGGCGACAATTGCGAGGTCTGCAGCGCCACCTACGACGCCACAGAACTGAAAAACCCGATCAGCCAAGTTTCGGGTAAAACTCCGCTGCTCAAAGACTCAGAACAACACTTCTTCGCGCTTAGCCAGTTTGGCGACATGCTAAAAGATTGGACCACCAGCGGCACTTTGCAAACCGAGGTGGCGAACAAACTCAAAGAGTGGCTCGACAACGGTTTGCAGGATTGGGACATCTCCCGAAATGCCCCGTACTTCGGCTTTGAAATACCCAATGCACCCGGTAAATACTTCTACGTCTGGCTGGACGCACCCATTGGTTATATCGCAGCGCACAAACATCTCGGAGACAAAAAAGGCTTTGACTTCATGGAGACCTGGAAGCCCGACAGCGAGCACGAGGTGTATCACTTCATTGGTAAAGACATCGCTAATTTTCATTGCCTATTCTGGCCTGCGATGTTGGAGAACGCTGGGTTACGCAAACCCAACGGCGTGTTTTGCCATGGCTTTCTCACCGTCGATGGTGCCAAAATGTCCAAGTCGCGCGGCACTTCGATTACAGCGCGCACCTGGCTGAATCATTTAAACCCCGAATACTTGCGTTATTACTTTGCTGCCAAACTTGGCAGTTCAGTGACCGATTTAAACCTGAACCTCGATGATTTCATCACTCGCGTAAATGCCGACATGGTGGGCAAAGTGGTGAACATTGCCAGCCGCTGCGCAGGCTTTATCACCAAGAAGTTCGATGGCAGGCTGTCCACGATCTACCCCGTTGAGCCGCAAGAACACTACGATCAGATGGTCAGTGCGCAACAGGTGATTCTTGAGTACTACGAACAACGCGACTACGGTAAGGCCATGCGAGAGATCATGCTATTGGCCGAACACGCTAACACTTACATCAACGATGCAGAACCTTGGGTGAAAGTTAAAGACCCCGAGCAACAACAGGCGGTGCAGGATATCTGCACCGTTGGCTTGAACTACTTTCGCGTCATCGTAACGTTTTTATCTCCCGTGCTACCACAGCTAGCCGGCAAGACGGAAGAGTTTCTAAACACCTCGTTAACGCTGGAGGCATTGCAATGTCCGTTAATCAATCAGACCATTAATCCGTACAAACCCATGATAACGCGCGTCGAAGACAAACAAGTTCAAGCCATACTCGACGCCACTAAAGAGACGGCGGACGCGGCGGCTTCTACCAGCACCACGGCTAATGCCGCTGCGGCTAAGCTGGAACCCATCATGGACACCATAGAAATCGATGATTTTGCAAAATTGGACTTTCGGATTGCAAAGATAGTGGACGCTCAACCTGTGGAAGGGGCCGATAAGTTACTGCGGTTAACGCTGGATATCGGTCTGGAACAACGCAACGTGTTTGCCGGCATTAAGTCAGCCTATCAACCCGCCACTTTAATCGGCCGCCACACCGTCATGATCGCTAATCTGAAACCTCGCAAGATGCGCTTTGGACTGTCGGAAGGGATGGTATTGGCAGCCGGGCCCGGTGGCAGCGATCTGTTTATTTTGTCCCCGGACAACGGTGCAGCCCCTGGCATGCGCGTTAAGTAAACGATGCTTGGTCAAAAATGAACGACTGGCTGCTGATACTGGTCAGTGCGGTGTTCGTCAACAACTTCGTGTTGGTGCAGTTTCTCGGGCTGTGCCCGTTCATGGGTGTTTCCAATCGGATTAGCAGCGCATTGGGCCTGGGTGTGGCAACCACCTTCGTGCTGACGCTGGCTGCGAGCTTAAGCTATCTGTTGAATCAGTACGTCCTGCAACCATTGAGCGTTGAATACTTACGCATTGTCGGGTTTATTTTTATCATCGCGGTTGTTGTGCAATTTACTGAACTGATGATGCGACGTCGAAGCCCTCTATTACATCAGGTGCTCGGCCTGTACCTACCGTTGATCACGACTAACTGTGCGGTGCTAGCGGTTGCGTTGTTGACCACTCAACAGGACAACACCTTGTTCTCGGCGATGTGGCAGGGGTTCGGAGCTGCCGTGGGTTTCACGTTGGTGCTCGTTTTATTTGCTGCCATGCGCGAGCGATTGGATCGGACTGATGTGCCCAAACCCTTCCAAGGCGCGGCCATCGCCTTTATCACCGCAGGCACTCTGTCACTGGCCTTTATGGGCTTTGCCGGGATGACTTGATATGCTTTGGCTGGCGTTAGCGTCTCTTACAGTATTGTGTCTTGCCATCGGTACCGCGTTTGCCAAGCTTGACCGTGCAAACAATGCTGAAGAGATTCTGATCAATTCCATAAACGATTACCTGCCGCAAACGCAATGCGCACAATGCAACTACCCGGGTTGTCGGCCATACGCCGAAGCCATTGCCAAAGGTGAAGCTGATGTCAATCAGTGCCCTCCCGGCGGTGAAGCAACCATTCATGCGCTGGCGAAACTTCTCGGACGTGACGCTCTGCCATTGGATACCGCTTATGGAGAGCGCAAAGCCCCCCAAGTGGCGCTGATCGATGAAAATGTGTGTATTGGTTGCACCTTGTGCATTCCTGCGTGCCCGGTGGATGCGATTGTCGGCAGTGCCAAGTTGATGCACACTGTCATTGCATCAGACTGCACCGGTTGCGAGCTGTGTATTGCCCCATGTCCGGTGGATTGCATCAGCTTGGTACCTAAGCAACATGAGGTCAGCGCGTGGCAGCACCCCGCTCCTGGCACCGTGCATCGCAAAGAATCATGAACCACACCGACATACATCCCTTATCAGGCGGGCTGGCGTTAAGCGTACCAACCAATGCCCACATCGATGCAACATTGCACACGGCTCCCCTGGCACCGCAGTTGTATTTGCCATTGGTGGATTACTCTCGCACGGTGTTGCAACCGAACGTAACGCTCGGCCAATCCGTACTGGCAGGTCAAAGCGTTGCGCGGGGCATCATCGCTCCGAGCTCAGGCACCATCACCGCTTACATCGAACACAGCTGGCCGCACCCTTCGAACACCCAAGTGCCAACTCTGGTCCTGCAAAGTGATGGACAGGATCGCTTTATCCCTATAGACCACGTGCATCCGCTGGAGCGCATCGAAGCCGCTGCCGTTCATGGTCTGGGTGGGGCAGGGTTCAGTACCGCAGCAAAAATTCGTAAAGCCTGTGAATTCGGTAGACCGACGCTCGTGGTGAACGCGGTGGAATGCGAACCCGGCATTGCTTGCGATGACGCCTTGATGCAACAGCAACCCCGAGCGGTACTAGAAGCATGCCGCAGCTTGATCGAGTTATTGGGAGTTTACTCTGCGCAGTTCGCCATAGAAGATGATAAACAACTGGCACTCAACGCTTTGCAGGCGTGCGAGCCCGAGCAGTACGCGGTGGATATTGTCACACTACCGGTCATTTACCCCAGTGGCGCAGAGGCCCCTTTAATCCAGCGCTTAACGGGTATTGCGCTCGAGTACGATCAGCGAGCCGCAGATGTAGGCGTGGTTTGTTTAAACGTTGCTACGGTTCTAAGCATTCACAATGCCTTACAGGGTCGCCCTGCCGTCGATCGGATCGTCTCTATCACCACACAAGACTTACATCATTCGATTAACATACGAACGCGATTCGGCACACCAGTGAATGCTCTGATGACGTTTGCAGCGTCGATAAACCCCGCTATTGCCACAGCCTTACAGCAAAATTCCTCCACTATCACAGTGGGTGGCCCCTTAAGCGGCTTTCAGAAAACACTGGACACCAGCCCCATTCTAGCCACGACCAACGCCCTTCTTGTTGGACCTGCCGATCCAGTCCCAACGCCATCGGCTTGCATCCGATGTGCAGAGTGCACCGTCGCATGCCCAGTCAATTTATTGCCGCAAGAGTTATACACCGCAGCGGTTACCGAAGACATCGATACCGCTAACCGCTATTTGCTCGATGTCTGTGTATTATGCGGCTGCTGTGATCTGGTGTGCCCGGCCGACATACCCTTAACGTCCTGGTTTCGCTTTGCCAAGGATGCAAAGCGCCAGCGCCAACAAGAACAAACCGCTGCCACCCTAGCCCGGGCGCGATCCGATAACCACAATGAACGCGAAACACGACGCGCACAGGAAAAGGCCGAGGCTGACGCCGCACGCAGAGCCCAGGCCGCGCAACGAAAAGAATCGGCAGCCGATATTAAAGCCGCGATTGCGCGAGCCAAAAACCGGCGACCGCGATCGTGAGTGGTGCTCTAACCCATAACCGCTTAGGCGTAAAACGGCTTAAGACCTCCACCATCATGAGCTCTGTCATGCTGGCCTTGATACCCGGTAGCATTTTAATGGTGTATTGGCTCGGCCCCGGTGTGCTGATGAACCTAACTGTGTCGGTGTTGGTAGCGGTTGCGTGCGAAGCGCTGTGTTTAAGGTGTCGCCAACGTGCTATAACCCCGATGATTGCCGATGGCTCCATAGTACTGGCAGCCTGGCTACTGGCCTTGTGCCTACCCCCAGCGTTCCCATTCGGCCCGTTGATCGTAGGCACGTTGGCGATGTGCGTACTGGGCAAGCATCTTTACGGAGGGCTTGGCCAAAACCTGTTTAACCCAGCCATGGTTGGCTACGCGGTGTTGCTGGTGTCGTTTCCCACCGCCATGACTACCTGGACGCAACCCGGGGAGCTTACAGCGTTTAACGATACCGCTAACTGGGGATCCTGGTGGGCGTTGAAATGGCACGGCGTATCTAGCCTTGGCGGAAGTTGGGACGCGATCACACAGGCGACGCCATTGGATCATTTGCGAAGCCTGGAACGCCAATCACTCATCGTGGACGTCGACGCCTTGCATTCACCGCCCTGGAGAGCGCTCAGCTTGGCTTGGTTAGCCGGTGGGCTCTACTTACTGGTCAGAGGCATAATCCGTTGGCACATTCCCGTGGCGATGCTTGTCGCCGCCGCGCTTACCCATCTGGCGTATCGATTTTTCTTCCCTGAGTACTCCCTGCCACTGTTGCCGGCTTTATTCTATGGCGCTTTGATGTTGGGTGCGTTTTTTATCGCCACAGATCCTGTCACCGCCCCAAGCAGTGTGCGCTCGCGCTTATGTTACGGCGCTGGTATTGGCGTGCTCAGTATGGTCATTCGAACCAGCTCCAATTATCCAGAAGGCGTCGCCTTTGCGGTACTGCTCATGAATGCCACAACACCTCTGCTCGATCGCTGGTTTGTACTGGACAAACGCCTATGAAAGCCGGCCTTCAGTTGACCGTTCTCGCTTTAGTGGCGGTCATCACCATCGGCGTGGTTAGTGCCTTTACCAAAGAGGCTATTGAAGCCGGCCAGCAACGCATGCTGGCGCATCGCCTTGCCGACGTGGTACCGCCCGCACTACGCGATGAAGATTGGCTGGAAAACCGGTTTCAATTTCAACACCCAGCTCTGGGCAGTGAGAAGGCTTTGGACATCTTCCCTGTCATTCACGTGGGGCGTTGGAACGGCGCGGCCATAACCGCAGTGGTTCCTGATGGGTACGCCGGCCACATTCGCTTGTTAATCGCAATTGCCGCAGACAACCGTTTGCTCGGGGTGCGCGTGCTAGACCACCGCGAGACCCCCGGATTGGGAGACGACATTGAACGAAGGAAATCTGACTGGATTACCACTTTCAACAATCAATCCCTGAACGCGATGGCAAAGCCTCTGTGGACCGTTAAAAAAGACGGTGGTGCATTTGACCAATTCACTGGGGCTACTATTACACCACGCGCGGTAGTACGGACCGTTTACCGTGTACTGGACTGGTACGCACAGGAGGGTCAGACCCTGCTCCGACGCGAATTTGAAGGGCAAGGGCCTCGCCAATGAATGAGGGCATTCAGCAACGGGTGGCCTCATCATGGCGTGAAGGTCTTTGGGATAGAAATCCTGCCCTAGTAATGTTATTAGGGTTGTGCCCATTGCTGGCGGTGAGCAACAGTGTGCTAAACGGTGTCGCTCTGGCGGCTGCCACGCTGTTCACATTGTGTGTGTCCAATACGATCGTGGCGGCGTTACGTCATCACATGGCGAGCAGCGTGCGCATTCCCATGGCAGTTCTGGTTATTGCTGGAACCGTCACAGTGATTGAACAACTCATGGCGGCCTACACACCGTCGGTGCATCAATCGTTGGGGATATTTCTGCCACTGATAGTAACGAACTGCCTGATACTGGGCCGCGCTGAAGTGTACGCTCGCAAACACCGTGTACACGAGGCCTTTATGGACGCACTGGTGATGGGCGCAGGTTTTGGTATGGTACTTATAGCCTTGGGTGCAATACGCGAACTACTCGGCCAGGTATTGCTAATTGCCCTACTCCCACCAGGCGCATTTATTACACTGGGTCTTATACTGGCTGGTAAGAACGCCATCACGTTAAACACGGGCTCTAAGCCTAACCGCCACACACGACCGGATGATTGATGTTATTCAGCGATGATCGAAAAAAGCTTCGGGACCAATTTCGTTGCGCTTGGAATAAACGCGTTGCCGGTGAAACTCTCGAACCACTGGATAAGCAAATCGCCGATTTGGTAGAAGAACACCCTTGGTATCACCCACTCATGGTGAAAGGCGAAGCGGTTCTGGATCAGGACTTCACCTCAGAGCATGCCGACGAAAATCCGTTTCTGCATTTATCTTTGCATCTGGCCTTGCGTGAGCAGGTCGGCACCGATAGGCCCAAAGGAATACGCGATCTGACTCGACTACTACTACTAAAATACCCCGATGGCCACGATGTTGAGCATCGGATGATGGCGTGCTTGGGTGAATTTCTGTGGGATGCCCAACGCGCGGGTGTTGTCCCTGATGAGGCAGCGTATCTTGAACGACTCAAGCAATTACTGTAAGAAAAGTGATCCTTCCTTAAACTTGATACAAGATCTACAGGTAATACGAAAAAACGGCGACATATTCAATTCTTGAACAGGTCGCCGTTTTTATCTTTTGGCTGCCGTCAAAAGACACGGCAACGCCTTGATTGATCCCACAGGATCATAACCTGGATGAGTTTTTACAACTCGATACCGAGCTTTTTCATAGCCTCAATCGTCACACCACCATCGGCCAATTTGTTAGCCTTTTGGTATTCCTGTAAAGCTCTGGATGTACCGCGACCCATCACACCATCGATCGGACCCGGCTCAAAGCCTTCCCGTTTCAGCGCTTTTTGTAGCTGAACAATGATGTCATCAGAGAACGCGATTTGACACAACACAGGTTGCCATTCGATTTTCGCGTCTTCAACCAAAATCTTGCGCTGCACCGTTTCAATTTCTGGCTTTTCCATGACTTGTTTGCTGAGCGCTTTTGACACCAGCTGTTTAACTTTGAAAGTTTCAGTTTTTGCCGGCACCTTTTCAATTTCAAAACGACCTGCAGTCTTAACCACTTCGCGCTCGTACTCAGCCATCTTGGCAGGTGTTTTTACATAACAAGCCGCTCGACCCGTAGCTTTAGCGCCAAATTCAGGTTTTACATTTTTTGCCAACCAGGAGTAATGTGCAGGTTTTGCGATACGTTGGCGATCAATTAAATCAAATTTAGCTGGTACCGCCTCACGCGCCTCTGTGGCATCAGACACTAGGGTGTGTGTAGTCACTTGCTTCGACTCTCCAGCCTCATCAACATTGGTGATTAAGGCAGGGATATCAGGCACCTTGGTATCCAGCGTTTCGAATTCAGCCGGCACATCGACCAAGCACAATGTCTCGCCGGTCATATGATCGAGTTGCTGTACGGCACCGCACTCAGTCTTCCAGGCTTTGGTTGCCGAGGTAACCATGACTTTCTCTGTACCGTTTTTGAAAGACGGCGGGACTTCAATCATGCGGGTGTGCGGAGGTACAATGGTCACAGTGACCCGCTTTTCTTCAAGAACAGCGTCGGTGACACTCAGCTTTTCAGTGGCTTCGCTCACCATAACCTTGGTGGGGATGTCTTCTTTGATCGCATCACTGAAGTACTCATAGAAACAAGAACCAGTGGCAACGTTGGCGGTATCAATTCCAGCCCCTTTCAGCTCTTCCAGCTCTCCCGCTGTCAGTGGCATTTTGCTCTTCTCTGAATCTCTGACCCACTGAGTCGTACTGGCTAGAACTTCAAGCGTCTCAACTCTGGTTTCCAACACAGGCTGCACGGGTGTGATCTTGGTCACAGCCGGCGTTATGGTTACGGATTCGCTAGCATCTTTGAAGACAGGCGGCGTAATTTTAAATCGCGCCAGCTCCGGACGAACCTCAACTTTGACGCTTTCTGTCCTGTACACCGCCGGTATACTGACACGCGCATAGCACTGACCCGCTGATGAGCTATCCAATGAGGCGCCCAATGCCTGGGGCTTCACGGATGATTTTAAATTGGGCGCGTTCTCTATAGACGCTAGATCTTGGGCCTGTGCAGACCCAACACAAACAGCAACGAGCGTTGCAGCGAAACAAAACGAGGTTTTCCGGCTCTTCACATTCAGTCCGTCCAATAAAAAGTAGAAACTTCTCAAAGGAAGAACCATGCCATTTTGAAGTGTCGGGTCTGTCTCACAGTCGAAAAGGATGAGATTCAGGAATCCTAGGGTACGTCGTTTCAGGGAGAGAAAGCAGCATACACCGCGTTGGGTTAATTGGTATCGCCCAGCACCTGAACAATATTTTAATGAACCAAAAGAGTTCTCACCACAATGAAAACAATAATAGTCAAGCGCTGTGCCCTTGCTGTATTGGTCGCAGCTGTTTTATTTACCACAACCCCCACCCTCGCCAATTCAGCCTCTGCGACGGACGCCAGAGCTGATGTGATGTACGAAGCCACCGACAGTCCTTGGTTAGACAGCCGAGGCAGCTTATCTGACAATTCCCGTCAATTAGTGAACCAGATCAAAGACAGCCTTTATCACGGCCTGAACCCTGCAAATTATCGACTAGACAAAATAGTGGAGCTGCACGAACGCTTAAATGATAAAACGCTGTCGCTGAGTGAACACCGAAAGATACTGGTGAATCTCAAATCGGTTTTGGACGATTCGTTCTACAAATTGGCCAATCACTTGGGCTCAAGTCTAGTGGAAGGCGCAGATGTCCAGCCATCTAATTTCCGCCATTCGCCAAAGATAAACGCCAAGTCTTTATACCAATCGGCTTCTGCGGGCGATATGAGCATAGACGAGGTGTTCGACAGCATCGCCCCAAGCCACACAGACTACGTACAGATGCAAAACGCCTTGAGCAATCTCATGCACGAATTGAGTGTGGGGGTGGGACGCACTGCAGTACCAGCGACAGAAACCCTCAAGTTCGGAGACGAGCATGAAGTAGTTCGAGCTGCGAAACTGCGTTTACTCGAGACGAAAGATTTCGACGGTTCATCGAGTATCGATTCCAGATTTGATGAGGTGTTTAGAGACGCCGTTGTGTCTTTTCAGGCACGACATCATATCTCCCCCACAGGAGAGCTCAACAAAGACACCATCGAAGCCATGAATCGCAGCGTTACCGACGACATCACAAGCGTCGTAGTAAGCTTAGAAAGGTGGCGTTGGATGCCACGCAACTTGGGATATCAGCGTGTTATCGCCAACATTCCTGACTTTCGAATCCGCATGCACAACGGCGAACAAAAAATCGCAGATATGCCAGTGGTAGTGGGCAAGAACAAACATAAAACGCCGATGTTTAGTGAAACCATCAAACATGTGGTTGCAGCCCCAACATGGACAGTACCTGCCAGTATTGCGAACAAAGAGCTCGTTCCACTTGAACGCAAGAATCCGGGTTATCTGCAAAACAACAACTACGAGTTATTGGCCTGGAAAGGCGGCAAGCCTTATGTGGTTCCTTTTAGTCGGGTGCCACGCAGTGCTTTCAACCAAGCTCACTTTCCCTACACCATTCGCCAGAAGGCTGGTGACGACAATGCATTGGGAGATGTAAAAATACTAATGCCGAACAAGTACGCGATCTATTTTCACGACACCCAAGCTAAAAGCCTATTCGAAAAAGAGACTCGCGCTTTCAGTCATGGTTGTGTTCGACTCGGGGATCCGATGAGGCTGGCTTCATTGATTATGCAGTTAGACGGCGTGTCACCAGAGCGGACTCAGAGCTTTCTGGCATCTAAGAAAACCAAGCAATACGATTTGGATCAACACATCGACTCTCACATCGTCTACTTCACGACGTTCGCAGATGAAGATGGCAATATCCAGTTCAGAAAAGATGTGTACGGCTACGACACGAAAATCACCAAAGCCCTGCAAAAGAATTCGCTGTTAGAAGTCATCAACAGCGACAAGGGCCAAACCATTCTCGCTGACGTAGACAACATCCAACTCTAGTCCGTTGCGATTCCCAGCCCGGTTGACAGTTAACGTCAACCGGGCTGGAACTCTTCTACCTATAGCGGTACTATTGATCCATGACTGGATCAATCACCGTGCTCGGGGCCGGCTCAGTTGGCGTCGGAACCGCTCTTCATCTACAGCAGCGCGGCTGGAACGTCACACTGGTCGATAAAGCCAAACCAGCCTCAGAAACCTCATTCGGTAACGCAGGCGTAATCAACGCCAGTTCATTCCTTCCACTGAATAACCACACTTTGTGGAAATCACTGCCCCGGTATTTAAGGAATAATCAACCGCAGATACGCTACAGCTGGGCTCGGGTTCTAGCAGAATTTCCCTGGTTGTTCTATTTTTTAAGATACGCCAATTCTCGCGCTACTCAGGAGACGTCAGCAGCATTAAATCAGCTATGTTCCGAGGCACTAAATGAACACCGCGCGTTCATGCAACGAGCGGGCAACATGCACCGGCTAACACAAAACGGTTGGCTAAAAGTGTTACGCCAATCGAAGGGCTTTGACCCAAATGGGCTTGAGGGAAGGCTCTTTGAACAGTTTGGCGTCGGAGTTCAGCCACTTACTGCCGAGGAAGTCTACGAATTGGAACCCTCGCTAAATCGAATTTTCAGCGGTGGTTATTTACTCACCGACAGCGCCTCAGTCAATAATCCTTTCGCATTAATCAACGAATACGTGAATCAGTTTTCGATAGACGGCGGCACCGTGGTAGAGACCGATGTTCGATCCGTCAGCTTTGATGGTTCACAGTTCACTCTGCATGGCGATAACCTTCTCCACACAGAGAACCTCGTGGTGGCCGCCGGCCCCTGGAGCGCCGATGTTCTAAAACCTTTGGGGTATCGCGCTATGCTGGGTGTTGAACGCGGTTACCACCAACACTTTCACCCCCAAGACGGCGCTCAGTTGAATCGCACAGTATACGATCTGGACGCAGGCTACATCATGGCGCCCATGGAAGCTGGCATTCGAATCACCTCCGGTGTGGAACTCGCACGTCGGGACGCCCCAACCAACACCGCCCAACTCGAACAGGTCATACCCCGAGCTTACGAAGCCTTCCCGTTAAGCGGACCAACAAAAGATCCGATATGGAGAGGCGCAAGACCCACCTTTCCCGACAGTCGCCCTGTCATAGACAAAGCACCAGCGCACGAAAATTTATGGTTGGCCTTTGGTCACCAGCACATCGGCTTGATGAGCGGACCAATCACAGGCAAGTTGTTGGCGCAAGTTATCAGCGGTGAAAAAACAGATATTGATTTGAACCCATTTAAAGCGAGTCGCTGGATTCGGCATTCAGGGCGCTAAAAATTGCTAAAGAGTACTAACACAACTGTTCCGAAAGAGTACCATTTCAAAATAGAGCATCAGTAACTCTCAGCAAACTGCACCCCGGTACGCCCATTTATCGAGTACAGAAAGTCCGAAAAAATGTGGGAATACTGTGCACAGACTCATAAACACGAATGCAAGAAAATCCGTGTTTTGAGCCAAAATTATGTATGCGCGAACAATATACGATGGGGTAGGTAAACCCTATTTTAGCGTTGGATACGCCTCGATGTAAACTAAATCAGTCTCTCTAGCTGGTATGTGGCAACCCAAACAATCAGTCTTGTAGTCTGCAGCCACATTTTGACTTTTATTATCTGGTTTGAACAAAGCCCAACCCCAACCATCGCCCCACAATGGGTTATCAGGAAAGCGCTCTGTGGCGTCTTTAACCATCACAAACCATTGTTTAAGTTCACCCGTGGCATGATTCACCCCAGCTCCCGTTGAGTAATCTCCTGCTTGCGAGGCTCTTAGCTCTTTCACCAAAGTGGCACCATCCGGGAATTCACCGGTTTTACGATAAGCTTCCGCGGCTTCTTTCTCCGTATACACGTCATGGAATCCGCTTGCACCTCCATCAGGCACAAACCAAGACCCTAAATGCACCATACTGAGACGGAAATCATCGGGAAAGCTGATATTGCCTTTGTCATCGACGATGGGTGAAAACGCGTCCTGCGCGTTCAGCGGTAATGCGGTGAGGACGCATAGCGCTGCGCCTAGTAAAACACAATCTACTTTTCGACTAAATTGAATCACGATAATTTCTCCAAAGCTGTGTTGCTGAAATTTCAAACACAGATGTTTATTTTATTCAGTGACACCGGCATCGATCAAACACCGGCCTCACGTACGAGTACTGCATTGGCTTTACGATGAAAGCGAATCAATTTCCTTTTGCAGCACGAAGCACTGGATAAAATTGGGTAAACACAAAATCATCAGCGGCGTTGGCAGCATGACAAGCGTTGCAAGATTCTTCGGGGAACGCCTTTGCAGATGCTTCATACGGCTGTGGTTTGTGACCAAAAGAGAAATAGGCCCATCCCCCCGCCATATCCGGGAATCGCTTCGAATCCTTAATCGTTAACTCAAGACCGGAAAATTCGCCTTGTTGAAAACCACGACCAGACACTTCAGCACTGGATCCGACATCGTCGTTATTATTCTGATAGATTGTCGTCAGCTCTTTAGCTATCTGAGTACCCTCTGGCCATTTACCAGTTTTTTCATAAGCGTCAAACGCACTTGGCTCTACATATACATTGTGGTATTCAGGAAATGGTGCATTACCGCCGTTCAATGCGTTGGGCGTTAATGGCGCACCGACAAATACCCACTTACGCCAGCCAACCGGCTGTTTAACGCTTCCGTCGTCATTAAAACTCGCTGTTACTACTGCCATGCTTTGAGCTTGAGCGGTCAACAACGAGCATCCCAACACCAAAATAGTCGTAGCCAATGTGGCCACTAACATCAGTTGTTTCTTCTTTATCATTGTCTTGCCTTTTTAATTTAATTTAAAGTATGGTTTTCAGTATGCAAGAGCATTTGGGATCGTATACGCCCGATACCAAAACCAAACCTCGAGCCAATTCGAACCCAGAATTTGCCAAACAAAGTATTGGTGGATACGTTAATCGTTAAAAAGAAAGATGCCTCAGGCATCAAACAAGTACCCGAAACGCACAGTCCTTTGTTACACAAAGTGCTAACGATAGCTGCCCCCAATCAAAGTTTGCAACTCTCACAATGTCAGATTACCAACCCGCGTTACAGTTAGCAACACTTTTTAAATATGCGTCGAATTAGACATTCTGTTGTAACGCACATTGTTCCAACATGATTTTCTCAACGCAAGATGCACAGTTGCTCGGCTTGATTACCGATTAAGTACTGATGCCGGAGTAAGTCGGGATGCATACCGTGGATGCTATCCTTAACATGTCACCGCATTAAAGGCGCAAGCGGCCAATACCGGTGTTAAAGCCGGTGTTAGTATTTTGTGATTTTTCTCCAACGGCAGTTCGTCATCAAAGGACAGCCTCAGGTCTTCTTTCCGAGTTGCCTCTGACTATTGGATTCTCTGGCCACGCTCCGCTTGACGGAAGTGAACAACAAGCGTTTCACTGGTGATGACTGCAGATCATTTAACCCATCTATAAAAAAATCGTGAGATGTAAGGAACTCCTCTTCGTTATAAGTGCCAATCGATTCAAGCAACGACAACACCCCGATTTAACTTTGTAAAACTAGCTGAAAAGGTTGCGCTCCGGAATCAACGTCGATCCCTTCTTCGGCCTCTCGCGCGAGACTGTGCTCTCACTAATACACACGAGCTCACCCAAATGTCTGACGCAAACACCACCCAACTCAAAACCCAGTACTGGCAGCAACACATGAAGGCCTAAGACGCCAGTGGGCTTAGCCGCGCGCAGTACTGCCGCGAGAACGGGCTGAGTTATTACGTGTTCAATTATGGCTTTGTTCTTTATTACAAAGCGTTGGCCGAAGAACCTTTCCATTGGTCTTCTCCCGACGATGAGCTAATCACACTCACACGAGGAACAACTGAACTGGCTGCTTGGCGTTTATAATCTCTCCTCGATGCAGCCGCACCGGTCGTTGCAGTACGAGTCAGTCGCCTCATGCAGTAGCAATACTCGCACAACGAAAATATCAGACTAACACCGTGGATTTAGTGCGCCTGTGTTTTGGTTTTTTGCATGAGCACGCAGCACCACTTCTCACCGAAAAAACACTGACCGTGACCACGCAATTCCTGTCGCGCGAGGAGTTGGAGCCTGAGCACCTTGCGCTGCGCGAAAAGCTTGACGAACTAGCCGAGATCATTGCCAAGAAAAGTAGCGTCATACAAAGCCAACACGTACGGATCAATATTCTTAAAGAACAGCTGCGGTTAAAGCTGAAAGAGAAATTTGCTGCCAGCAGCGAAGTTAACCCCTTGCAGTCGCGATTGTTCAACGATGCTGCACAAGCCGCCAAGCCGCCGACGAGGCCGACGCGCAAAGCGCCAAAGAAGATCAGGATCGCGAGCAGAAAACCACCAAGGCTCGACCCAAGCGGAAAGGACTATCCCTCTAATTCGAATTATCCTGAATTGAAGCAAACCGCCGAAGCCATGGGTTATACAATTTCGTTTGTTGAGGTATTTCGGCAAGTGTGGCTCGAGCATCACGCGTTGAACTAAAACTGCCATGAACTAACGCGTGCCACGAACGGCCATCCCTATCAAACTCAAAAATGACCGTTGGTTCGGGTAACTGACTTTTTTCCATAAACGACTCCAAAAATGCTCGTTCAGGTGACGCGCCAAATTGTATAGTGATGTTCTCTGGCGGTTGTGCCGCTAACCAATTCGAAGCACTCGATTCAGTGTTAACAATCGAATTTGAGACCAGTGTTACCTGTTTCTCTTGCGGGTCAGATTTAGAAACCGGTAATTCATCAGACTGTGCTCCTTCTTCACGTCTTACACGCTCTAACAGCTGATCAGCCAGAACGTCCACTTGGGTATCGGATGAGCTACCGGTACCGTTTGTTGCTTCCCTTTTAACTCGTTCAATCAAATCATCTGATCGAATATCTAACTCATTTTTGGTAAGAGCATTGACGTCTGTTGTCTTTTCAGCAGAATTGGCACTAGGAAGGACCAAAAGGATGGTACTAACTATGAATGGCTTTATCCAGATCGACATAAAAATCCACTTCCTGTTCCTGAGCTTGAGTTAGCGAGGCCACGTCTACCTCTGTGAATTCAGAAAGTACAGCAATATTTTTACCAAGAAAAATAAATTAGGTGAATTTTGACCCAGATATCACCAAATAAAGGTTATACACGCCCACAAAAAAAGCCACCTCAAAAAGAGATGGCTTCTTAGTGCCAACGCCCCCAACAAAGGGAGCCAAGGCGAATAAAACCCGGCAGTGACCTACTTTCACATGGGGAGACCCCACACTATCATCGGCGCAGAATGGTTTCACTTC
>CALFBL010000210.1 GCA_937951695.1 uncultured Granulosicoccaceae bacterium
GCTTGCGTGTCTTACTGTGCTGTGGCCTAGCTCAAGCGGATGTCTCCTGTTGATTACCCCGATCTCATCGTGGGTCAGCGAGTTTCCCGCAGGCATCGGGCATCGTCAACCAATCAATATTGACGCCAGATGCGCTATCCATTATGTTTCGACGCTTGAATTTGCCTCACACATGGGTGTATTAGCAGTGTAGCGGCTCCTTTGGGGTAACATTTGGTGGGATTACCCCGCACATAATGGAGTTGGACGGGTTCGAATGGTTCCCGTCAGTTTTATGACAGAAAACTTCAGCGGTGTCATGAACCGGCGGAGGATTGGCCAATTATTGCGCAATTGTCACGTAGGGAAGGGGCAATATGGTGAGGCACCCGGGATATCCCAAGTGCCCCAGTTTAAACGAACGTCTAGTTTACGACGTCTTTCAGTGCTTTCAATGCGACAACGCGAACGCGTTTGGATGCCGGCTTGGCTTCACGGTACGATGGCGGTGCGTCTTTGTCGAACGGGTTGGTGAAGTAGCCCGCTTTCTTGGCCGGTACTTTTTTGACAGCAATCTTGCACAAACCAGGCATGCGGAACATGCCGTATTTCTTCTTGGTTAGGCAATCACCCACCAGCTCAGTTAATGACTCCAGCACAGCGTTAACTTCTTTGCGGCTCAAATCAGTTTCAGCCGAAATGTGATTTAGAATTTCTGACTTACTCGGAGACTTCGGCGATGCACCGGCTGAGGCACTCGCTTTCTTCTTGGAGCTTGCTTTTTTCTTGCCAGCGCTTTTTTTCGACGCTGCCTTTTTTGCTGCTGTTTTCTTGCTTGCTACTTTCTTGCTTACTGCCTTCTTCGTGGCACGCTTTTTAGTGGCACGTTTCTTTGCCGCCATAATGGAATCCTCACGCTAATAATTGACGATTGATTTGCCTGATGGACTTGATATCGCTGCGACGCATCGAAAACCATCAGTTCAGCTTTGGTGAAAGCGTGCGGAAGTTAACACAGAAACCACCAAACTAGGTATGTGTATAGAGTAGCAAGCCAGAAAAACCGGTGTTCTTTCATTTTTTTTTGGTTTTACAGCTAAAAACGTGCAGGTAACTGGCAAATATTGATCATTTCGGCCTTTGATTGGCTACGGCTGGAATGATCAAAAAAATCGATGAATTCAGCAGGTTTTTTCTAAAATTCGCTAATTTTATGCGGCGTTTTTATAGGGCCGGTGTGTCTTCAACCCAATATGGCGATAAGTGATCCGATAACAAACATGCGTAAGGCGAATAAACCAATGATTGCCACCATAACGGATAAATCAAACCCGCCGATCGGTGGAATCAGGCCTCGAAGCGGTCGCATAATCGGCGTGGTGATGGAATCCAATACCCCTTGGATCGGGTTGCCCTGCGAGTTCGGTATCCAACTCAGAATGGCTTTAATGATCAACGAAAAGATGAACACGTTAAACAGCAGATAAATCGTATCGATAAATGTAAACACGAACAGCTGCGGAAACGTCCAACTGTATGGATCGACTCCGCTGTAGCCGAATCCTTGAACACCACCTAGTGGCAGCAGTTTGAAGATCAGAAATTTCACAAACAACACCGCGTACACCATGAACAGGCTGGCGGTGTCATAGCGAGCGATGCTGGGTATAACACGCCTTAGCGGCACCAGTATGGGGTTTGACAGGGTCACAATAGCCTGCGCGAACTGATTGTGATAATCCGCCCGTACCGCCTGCAATACAAACCTCAAGGCTGGGACCGCCGCGTAGAGACTGATGATGGTTCCAATAATGAAACCCATAGCGCCAAGTGCTGCATTACCCATTTAGGGATCTCCGAATTCTTTACCAAGTTCTATTGCCCGATCGTGTGCGGCCTGCATCGCAGCCTGGATAGTTGCGGGCAGGTTGTGTTGATCGAACGTGGATATTGCTGCATGAGTGGTGCCGCCTTTAGAGGTGACTTGCTGGCGCAGTTCGGCGGGTGTTGATCCGGCCTCTTGCGCCATGGCAGCAGCTCCCACAGCTGTTTGTATGGCCAATGTTCTGGCACTGTCCAAGGGCAGTCCGAGAGCGGTGGCCGATGCGATCATGTGTTCTATGAGATAAAAAAAGTATGCAGGGCCTGAGCCCGATAAGGCTGTGACCGCATCCAGCTGCGCCTCGTTCTCCACCCAAACACATTCACCGGCTGCCTGTACTAATTGCAGTGCAGCGTCTTTGTGCGATTGGGCACACGCGCTGTTGGCAAAGAGTGCTGTTGCGCCTTGGCCCACCAGAGCAGGTGTGTTCGGCATGGTTCGAACGATCGGTGTGGCCGCCGGTAACCAATGACTCATCGCGCTGGCGGTTACCCCAGCAGCGACTGAGATAACTAGTTCAGGGGTTTTGTCTGGCCCCCGAGCTGCGATCGCCAGACACACATCACGCACCTTATCGGGCTTGACTGCGATGACCACCGCATCGTTCGCGTCAATCGCTTCGACGGACTCAATGGCTTCAACGCCGAAGCGCTCGCATGCTCTAGCCCGTTGCTCGGCGGCGACATCAAATACACGCACTGATTGGGCGTTGGCGCCACTGCTGAGCAGCCCGCCGATGAGGCTGCTGGCCATATTGCCTGCACCGATAAACGTCCAATGCATCAGCTTAATGTTTGGCGTTTTTGTTTGATCGAATCCATCAGGCGCTCGAAGGCCTGCGCAAATGATTCAACCCCTGCGGCTTCAAGATCGCTTGTGATAGTGTCCAAAGACACACCCAAATCGGCCAGTTGGGTGAGTTGTTGACGGGCATTGGCCAGCCCACGAGTAAGGGTTGTATCGACGGTACCATGATCGCGAAATTTATCCAGCGTGGCGGGCGGAACCGTGTTGACGGTTTGTGGCCCGATTAACTGTTCCACGTACAGGACGTCGGAATAGGCCTCGTTTTTGGTACCGGTGCTTGCCCACAGCAAGCGCTGAGGACGGGCACCGTGTTCGGCTAGTTTTTGCCATTGTGGGCTGCCGAAGAGATTAGCGAAATGACCGTACGCCAACTTCGCGTTGGCGATCGCAATTTTGCCCATCAAGGCCTTGCCGTCATCGCCTTTGGCTTCGAGCGCTTTATCGACTGAGGAATCTACCCGACTGACGAAGAAACTGGCGACTGAGGCAATCTTGTCGATTGAACCACCCGCTGCATGCCGGCGTTCCAATCCGCGGATGTAGGCTTGAGCGATTTCTCGATAGCGCTGTACTGAAAACAGCAAGGTCACGTTGACGTTGACACCCGCGGCGGTTAAATCTTCAAACGCCTGCACACCTGCTTCTGTACCCGGTACTTTAATCATTAGGTTGGGCCGATCGACCCGGCCATGTAAGTCCAGACCCATCTTCACCGTACCTTGGGTGTCGTGCGCTAGGTTCGGGGCGCTTGTGTCTTTGGCAAAGTGGCTGCCGTGTTTCATAAACATA
>CALFBL010000211.1 GCA_937951695.1 uncultured Granulosicoccaceae bacterium
AATGTCCATGAGGTACAGGTGTTCCACAGTGACGTGCGTCACCCCAGAATCTAAGGCCTGTAAGCGTTTGAGCAGGCTGTGAGTTCGAAAACTGGATAAGGCAGAAGGGCCGAGCAGGCAAAGCATCGACAAGTCCGTAAACCGAATGGAGCGCGTATGGTACCGATAGCCGCTGCCCACACCAAGCCCGCCATTGGAAATTCAGTCTATCAGGGCGATTTTCGCCACCTCGCACTTGAATAATTCCCCCAACAGCCGCATACTCAATTCAGGTGTTGAAACCTCTCTGGGGCAGACTTGGCTTCGACGGGAGTGACAAACCCTGAGGTGCATGCCGAGGCTCAGATTACCTCGTAAATCCAGCTGAAAACTTATAGTTGCTAACGATGACAACTACGCAATGGCTGCATAATTAGACTTTAACCTCTAGTTGTTCAGTTCTACCCTTGTGTCCATTTTGCCTGTGACTTGGACCTTGGGGCATCTGCCACAGGATCGCGTGAAGGGTCGCTCTTACACCGGATCGCTAAACAAATAATGAGCTCGTCTTCTTTCAGGGTGCTAGTCCTCGGTTAGAAGATTAAAGCCAATGACTAAACTAAGCATGTAGTACCAACGGCAGAGTGCTTTCGGACGGGGGTTCGACTCCCCCCTGCTCCACCAGCTCGGTAATTGAAGCGACCCTCTGGGGTCGCTTTTTATTGCCTGTCAATGTCATTTATCACATAGGACCTGCGTAGATACAAATTCCATTGTCCACCGAACTCTCGTCGAATGTCGGCGCGTCAGTGTCTGGAATGACGAAAAGTTTCTGTCAAATCCATCAAGTTTCTCCTAAATACAAGAATATTGTTGATTTAGTGAGTGGATTTTCGAACGGATGCAATTGGTAAAATTCAAGTTCACCACGAATTCAGAAACGGGGCTGCTGATCGGTCATCGGCAATGATAACGCCACAATGGCCTTACGACCTAAGCTGGCCTGAATTCACCAGCCTCACACATTCTGCCTTCCCGGCTTAACCAGCCTGCCATCAATTCGATCGATGATCGCTGCTCTTCGGTGTAATTTGAATAACATAAGCGCACGCAATGTCCGTAGTGCTCGCGATGCGAAAATAACTTACCAGGGGATATGACTATGCCCTGGCTCAGGGCAAACTCGGCGAGTGCCATGGCGCTGAAATTGGCGGGCAATTCTACCCAGAGCTGATAGCCACCGGTCGGGTTTGATATGCAGGTACCAGCAGGAAAGCAATCAGCAATGTGTTGACGCAGTGCTCGCGCTCGGCTGGCGTATAAGTCGCGTGATAATCGCACGTGTCGGCAATAGTGGCCTTCTGCCATATGATGTGCAATCGCATGCTGCGGCAAGCTCACAGAGCGCGCGGAGACCGCTCGTTTCAAGTCAACGACTTGCTGATGCCAGCGCGCGCCTTCTAACCATCCGATGCGCAGTTCGGGTGCCAGTGTTTTACTGAACGTGCTGCACAGCAGCACCCGATCTTCTGTATCAAAAGCCTTTAAATTGCATTGGCGGTGTCTGGCATAGAGCAACTCGCCGTGGGTGTCGTCGTCAATCACGGCCAGCTTATTCTGATTGATCAATTCGACCAACGCCACCATGTCGGTTTTATGCATACTGCAACCCAATGGGTTTTGCACGGAGCTGCTCACAACAACCGCTTTGACCGGCAGCTCATTCATAGCCAATTCTAGGGCAGGTAAACAAATACCCGAGCGAGAGTCAGAGGGGATCTCCACCATCTTGCGTCCGCTTTGTGTAATCGCGCTGGTTAATCCGTAATAGGTTGGGGATTCAACCGCAATTAAATCACCAGGTTGCGTGATTGCACAGATACCCAAGTACAACGCTTCCTGTGCGCCATTGGTGATCAATATATCGTCGACTTGAGTGCTCAGGCCATTGCGAACTTCATTGGCTGCAATCTCCTGCCGCAACAGCGCATCGCCAAGCAGGGGTCCGTAATTCATCAAATCGCGCTTAGCTAAGCGCCTCATTACGCGGCTCAATTCTCGCGCCCCTGCCGTCGAGGTATCGGGCTTGCCACTGGCGAAAAAAGCTGAGAATTTATGCGCATGCCAAGCGCTGCTCATCAGCCCCTCCATGAGCTCTTGCTCTGTACGAGCAACTAGAATATCCCGCGACGCTGTAGGCAAAGCTACCTGTTGTGCTTTTGGTGTTAGAAGATAATAGCCGGAGCGCGGTCGCGACTCCACCACGCCACTTCGCTCCAGCTCTTCATATACCCGTTGTGCCGTGCTAATGCTAACCCGTTCGCGGCTTGCAAAATCGCGCAATGACATCAATCGCTCGCCCACTCTTCCGGTGTTTTCCAAGTGGCGACGAGACGCTTCAGCCAACTGTAGATACTTAGGGAGATTCGTGCTCATCTGTACACTATAACAGTACCGAATTGCCAAATAGCGGTACAGATCGGCGGAAAACGAATCAGTTCAGTCGTACCCAGTGCTTGCTGTGATCGCGTTTTCTGCATCCAGCTGCATCTGTTGGCAGCACGACAAACGCCATAGGCTAAGCCTTTACTCCTATTCTACAGGCTTGGGTTATGGTACAGCGACAATCGCTCACTTTGAATGGTGCCCGAAACAACGCGTCAAAGAGCACGTTTGACCATTATCGGCAGAGTGAATCGCTAACGAACACCCAACTTTGGAAAACTTGGTTGCGCCGCTATCGCACTCGAAGACAACTGCGCAACCTGTTGTTGCTCGATCCTGAACGACTGGCTAGGGATTTGGGTATCAGTGTTGATTGCGCGCGCGCAGAATGCAAGAAGCCTTTTTGGCGATGAAGGGTAATCCGCCATCACTCGACTCACAGCGTCCTAACCCGATAAGAACGCCCTTTTAATTTATCTCCACCCAGCTTCTTCAACGCCACTTTCACGGCATCGCAGCGTACGGCTACATAGGTTCGGTTGCTGACGATCTTTATCTTTCCCACTTGATCACCGGCTATACCATTTTCACCGGTCAGGGCGCCGAGTACATCGCCGGGCCTGAGTTTGTCTTTTTTGCCGCCGTTGATTTCAAGGGTAACCATTGGCGCTCTTGCTACGGCCTGATTCAAAGCGCTGGCGGGTGGCAGTTTCTCCTTCTCCACGGCGCGACCTGAAAGCCGTTCAATGTCATTAATTTTGTTGCTGTCCCGGCCTTCATAAAAATTCCAGGCAACCCCGCTCGCACCGGCTCTTCCGGTGCGCCCGATGCGATGCAAGTGCACACCGACATCTCCTGCCAGATGATAGTTTGCCACCACATCGAGCGAATCGATGTCCAGGCCGCGGGCAGCAACATCGGTGGCGATCAGTACGGAAACGCTTTTGTTGGCAAAGCGAATCAGAGTTTGCTCTCGCACGCGTTGCTCCATATCTCCGTGCAGCGGTAGCACACTGAAGCCAGACTCTTTGAGTTTAGCGGCGACATCTTTGACATCTTGGCGTTTGGAGCAAAACACTAACGCAGACTCGGGTTGATGGTGTTGCAACAATAAGCTCAGTGCGTTCAAGCGTGACTCACCATCAGACACTTTATAAAAATGCTGCTCGAGGGTGACTTCATCTGCTCGGGATTCGGCGACGATCATTTCCGGTTCGTTCAACACACGTTGGGCAATGCTTTTGATGCTGTCGGGGTAGGTCGCACTGAGAAGTAGCGTTTGCCGATTGTCGGGCACGCTTAGTAAGATCGCATCGAGTGATTCTTCAAAACCCATCTGCAGCATACGGTCGGCTTCGTCCAGAACCAGCGTGCCTAGATTGGTAAGATCGAGCGTGTCTCGCTTTAAATGATCTTCCACGCGTCCCGGTGTACCAACAATAATGTGAACACCCTTTTCCAGCGACACCACCTGGTTTCTCACTGGGGATCCACCACACAGGGTGAGAATTTTCACGTTGGCAACCCCTCGAGCCAGTCGTCTGATTTCCCCAGATACCTGATCGGCGAGCTCGCGAGTGGGGCACAATACCAGCGCTTGAACGTTGAATGTTTTGGTGTCCAGTTTTGCCAGTATGCCCAGCCCAAATGCCACCGTTTTGCCTGACCCGGTTTTCGCCTGTGCGATGACATCACGCCCGGACAATATTAGCGGCAGGCTTTGCGCCTGTATGGGGGTCATTGCCGCGTAACCCAGAGTGGATAAGTTATCGAGCAACTCGGCATTCAATTTAAGAGCACTGAAGTCAGACAGGTCTGGCATGGGGTCATTACTCGGGTTCATAGCGATTACCTGCTAACGATGGGCTGATGCAACAAGGCGTTGCCGCCATTGCACATCTTACAGGTCGGGAGCCGGGCTACTATGTGAGGATGCGTTCGCTCAGCGCAATAAAACGTCGTTCTCGCGAAAAAATCTCTGGTTAACACGAATGGAAACCTGTCACCATCGGCATAGCCGGATTTTCCACTGTAGAACGTGTCTTAACTGACGTAGAACTTGCCATGACTGACAGTAACGCAGCATCCGAGGCGGAACACTTCGGCTTCGGAACACAGATTCGAAAATCTCCCTACTTTGACGCGACGGTGCGTTGGGGCGCAACGCGGTTCTCGGTGTACAACCACATGTACATCCCGCGAGATTTTGGCGATCCTGTGCAGAACTTCTGGAACCTGGTCAATGACGCCATCCTGTGTGATGTGGCGGTGGAACGGCAAGTGGAAATCACCGGCCCCGATGCAGCGAAATTTACTCAGCTATTGACCCCACGGGATATCAGCCAGTGTGCTGTGGGTCAATGCAAGTACGTGCTGATCACCAACGCCGAGGGTGGCATATTGAATGATCCGGTTCTGCTGCGTTTGGGCGACAACCACTTCTGGTTATCGCTCGCAGATAACGATGTGCTGCTCTGGGCGCAAGGGGTGGCGGTGAATTCTGGCCTGGATGTCACCATCACAGAACCGGATGTCTCCCCGCTACAACTGCAAGGGCCGAAGTCGGGTGAGATCATGAAGGCACTGTTTGGTGATCGCATTGAATCTTTAAAATACTACTGGTCGGAAGCCGCGACGCTTGACGGGATACCGCTGGTAATCTCTCGTACCGGTTGGTCCAGCGAGCTGGGGTACGAGCTGTACCTACGTGACGGCTCCAAAGGCGATGAGTTGTGGGAGAAGATCATGGCAGCGGGTGAGCCGTTTGGTTTGACGGCCGGTCACACGTCCACCATTCGCCGTATTGAAGGCGGCATGTTGTCATACCACGCCGACATGGATATGCACACTAACCCGTTTGAACTCGGGCTGGATCGATTAATCAGCCTGGATGGCGACACAGACTTCATCGGTAAACAGGCGCTGCGAGACATCTGGAATGTTGGTGTATCCAGAAAGCAAGTCGGGCTGGAGATTTCCGGTGAACCCCTGAGCGGGCCCAACACCGCGTTCTGGCCCGTCTTGTCTGGCTGTGAACCGGTCGGCAAGGTGACCTCTGCGGTGTTTTCGCCTCGTCTAAAAACCAATATTGCTCTGGCTATGGTTGCGATAGAATCGGCTACGACCAGTAACACGCTTCAGGTTCAAACACCCACAGGAACTGTTGAGGCCACGGTGGTCAACACGCCTTTCTATGACCCCAAGAAGAACATCACTAAAGCCGCTACCGGATCCACCTAATGGATAGACTATCAACCTATTGGTGTTGACTTAAATCTCTATGACTGTTGCCACAGGTATAACCC
>CALFBL010000212.1 GCA_937951695.1 uncultured Granulosicoccaceae bacterium
ATGGAGGCCATCACCATGTATATGGAGGGCGTACCCATCGAGGCACTGGACGCATCAGCGATTCGATTCGGCATGCCGATGGGGCCGATTGAACTGGCCGATGTTGTGGGCCTGGATGTGTGCATGAAAGTCGCTGAAACATTGGCGAAAGGAGACGTCTCAGCTCACCGTGAATTGCTCCAAGGGATGATCGATAAAAATCAGCTTGGGCAGAAAACCGGGCAGGGTTTTTATGAATGGAAAAAGGGTAAGGCGGATCGTGAAAAACGCAACCTGGATAGCCCCTATGGGGATGAGATTGCGCAGCGGTTGATGAAACCGTTCCTTGCTGAATGCCAGGCTGCCTCAAAAGATGGCATCGTGGCAGACGATGACCTACTGGATGCCGGCATTATTTTCGGTACGGGCTTTGCCCCCTTTACCGGCGGTCCCATGCACTACTTGGCTAACCAAAACCAATAAGGGATTTACTATGAGCACACAAACTCTCAGACCGGTAGCCATCGTCGGTGCCACTCGCATACCGTTTTGCCGATCGAGCTCAGCCTACGCCAGCTTGAGCAATATGAAAATGCTCAGCACCGTGTTGCAAGGGCTGACCAAACAGTACGATTTAAAAGGTGTAGAGCTCGGTGAAGTGAACGCTGGGGCGGTGATCACTCACACCAAAGACTGGAACCTCGCCAGAGAAGCGG
The DNA here is from genome assembly GCA_937951695.1 of uncultured Granulosicoccaceae bacterium. GTDB lineage: Bacteria > Pseudomonadota > Gammaproteobacteria > Granulosicoccales > Granulosicoccaceae > Granulosicoccus. The sequence goes on from CALFBL010000212.1 coordinate 696, forward strand.
TGCTGTCCTCGGGGTTATCGGCTAATACGCCAGGCATCACCATGCAGCAAGCCTGCGGCACGAGTTTGCAGGCGGCCTTGATGGCGAGCGCAAAAATTGCCACCGGACAAATCGATTCGGCGATCGCTGCCGGTGCTGACACGGTGAGTGATGTGCCTGTTGTGTTCAGTCAAAAATTCTCGCGACGTTTGGTGAAGCTGGGTAAGGCGAAAAATTTATCCGCCAAGCTAGGCATATTTAAAGGTTTGAGCGCAAAAGAGTTAGCGCCAATACCGCCATCGGTTAACGAGCCTCGCACCTTGTTAAGCATGGGACAACACTGTGAGCTAATGGCGAAAGAATGGGGCATTACCCGGCAGCAGCAGGACGAACTGGCGTTGGCCAGTCATAAAAATGCCGCCGCCGCTTACGCGAACGGATTTTTTGAAGATTTACTGATCCCGTGTGAAGGTGTGGTGCGTGATAACAATATGCGCCCTGACTCTACGATGGAAGCACTGGGGGGGCTGCGCACCGCCTACGATCGATCCGATGCCGGTACGCTGACAGCCGGAAACAGCACCCCACTGACCGATGGCGCCAGCGGCGCTATTTTGGCTTCCGAAGAATGGGCCAAAGCGCATGGCCTACCGGTGCTGGCGTACCTGACGCACGGGCAGCATTCAGCGGTGGATTTTGTTGAAGGCGCGGGTCTACTCATGGCGCCCACGGTGGCAGTTTATAAAATGCTCGAAAGAGCCAATATGGCGTTACAGGATTTTGATTTTTACGAAATTCATGAAGCCTTCGCAGCGCAAGTGCTGTGCACGCTAAAAGCCTGGGAAGACGATGTGTACTGCCGCCAGATGGGAGCGCCGGGCGCATTGGGTTCCCTCGATCGATCGCGCTTGAACGTGAATGGTTCCAGTCTAGCGGTCGGACACCCATTCGCCGCCACCGGTGCTCGAATACTGGGCACCTTATCGAAGCTGCTGAATGAGAAAGGCAGTGGTAAGGGACTGATATCAGTGTGTACCGCAGGTGGCATGGGTGTAACAGCGATACTCGAAAAGTGAGAACCGAAATCATGATGCAAGTCATGCCCGACGCCAAAAAAATACTGTCCCAATCGATCATCGCGCTAATGTTCAGTCTGTTGTTACCGGTGGGGGCGAGCTCCTCGGCTTGGGCCCAAAGTGTGGAGTCCGATGTGGCTGCACAGATACTGCCCAAAAAAGTGTTCTCGCTCAGCGCGTCGGCCAGCGGTGAAGTGGCTAACGACCTGATGTTGGCAACCTTGATGGTCCGAGCGGACGGCGAGGATGCCACGCAGCTGCAATCGCAAGTTAATGCGTCGATGCAATGGGCGCTGGCGCGACTGCGGCCCTATACCCAGTTCAATATTACCACCGGGGATTACCAGACTTACCCGCGTTACGATCGAAACCGGGAAACTATCATCGGCTGGAGCGCGACGCAACGCGTGCAGCTGGAAACCGGCGACGTCAAATCGGCTGGTGAAGCGATTGGCAAACTGCAAGAGCGATTGCAAATCAGCGGTATCCAGTTCATGCCCAAACCTTCCAGCCGTGAAGCAGCGGAAGATTTACTGATTAACCAGGCTCTGGATGCCTTCAAACAACGTGCCGGACTCATTCGCGACAACATCGGTGAACCCAGCTACAACCTGCTCGACATCAATGTTCAAACCGATTCGCAACAGCCGTTACAGCGACAGCGCATGGAACTGAACTTGCGCAGCTCAGCCGCAGTGGAAGCGCCAGGCTTACAAACCGGTACCAGTGAGATAACAGTGCGAGTCAACGGACGGATACAACTCGGTCTACCCGATGACTGATCACCAGCATTTTTTAAACGCCGCCATCGACGAGGCTAAAAAGGGTCGTGCCAGCGGTGGCATCCCAATCGGTTCGGTGCTGGTCATTGATGGAAAGATCGTTGGGCGAGGTCACAACCAGCGTGTTCAGCACGGCAGTGCCATTCGGCACGCAGAGATGGACTGCCTTGAGGCGGCGGGTCGGCTCAGTGCTGCCGACTATCAACGCGCCACCATCTATTCCACGCTGTCGCCGTGCGATATGTGCAGCGGTGCTATTTTGTTGTACGGCATTCCCACAGTGATTGTCGGTGAGAACCGAACTTTCAAGGGCCCAGAAGCCTATGTGCGTAGTCGTGGTGTAGCAGTGGATGTGCTCGATGATGCCACCTGTGTGGCCATGATGGAGCAATTTATCGAAGCCGAGCCAACGTTGTGGAATGAGGACATTGGCGAGTAACGGAGCTCAGCCACCCACAGCCTTGAGTTTGCGCCACGACGCTTAATCGACAGTTGGCGACATCGGCTAGAGCCGTTGGCAGGTGGTGTGGGTCATTTTGCATATTTGATCGCCTGAAAGGCGTTATTAACGGGTAATATCGCGGGTTAACCGAACGAAGTTAACCCTCCCAATCTGGAGTCTGAACATTGAAAATTCTGGTGGGCGTAAAGCGCGTTCTTGACTACAACGTCAAGGCTCGAGTCAACGCAGACAAAACCGGCATCGAACTGGCGAACGTCAAGATGTCGATGAACCCGTTTGATGAAATCGCGGTTGAAGAAGCGCTGCGCATCAAAGAGGCCGGAAATGCGGACGAAGTCATTGCGATTTCGATTGGTCCCTCACAGAGTCAGGAGACGATTCGAACGGCTTTGGCGATGGGTGCGGATCGCGGCATTTTGATTGAGACCGATGAGTTGCTTCAGCCCTTAGCGGTGGCGAAATTGTTCCAGCAACTGGTGGAGAAAGAAAAACCGGGTCTGGTCATATTGGGCAAACAGGCCATTGATGGAGACAACAACCAGACTGGCCAGATGCTGTCGGCGCTAACCGGTATGGCGCAAGCCACCTTTGCCTCCAAGGTAGAGATCGATGGCCAATCCGCCAAGGTGACTCGGGAGGTGGATGCGGGTCTTGAATCCATTAAAATCACGTTACCTGCAATTCTAACCACCGATTTGCGCTTGAACGAGCCGCGCTATGCGAAATTGCCGAACATCATGAAAGCGAAGAAAAAACCGCTTGAAACCGTTCCGGTGGCCGACACCGGCGTAGACATTAGCAGCAAATTGTCTGTGATTGAAGTCAATGAACCCGAACAACGAAAAGCTGGCGTGATAGTCAGTAGTGTGGCCGAACTGGTCGAAAAGCTTCGTAACGAAGCCAAAGTTATCTAAGCGCAGCGCGAAGCAGGAGAACACACATGACAACGCTTGTTGTTGCAGAACACGAATCTGGCGCATTGCGTCAGGCCACTTTCAACGTGGTTGCCGCGGCAAAGGCCATCGGCAACGACATCACCGTGTTGGTTGCCGGACAGGGGGCAGGCGAGGTTGCCGCGGCCGCTGGCAACATCGATGGCGTAAGTAAAGTATTGCACGCAGACGACGAAGCCTACGCTCAGGAAATTGCCGAGAATCTGTCGGCTCTGATTGTCTCTATTGCAGGCAATTTCTCGCATATTTTGTTTGCCGCTACGGCCGCTGGCAAGAATGTGATGCCACGGGTGGCAGCCTTACTGAACGTAGACGGTATTTCGGACATCACCTCGGTGGTTTCTGTCGACACGTTTATCCGGCCTATCTACGCTGGCAACGCCATGGCAACGGTGAAAAGCCAAGACACAACCAAGGTGATAACGGTGCGCACCACATCGTTTGACCCTGCCAATGAAAGCGGTGGCAGTGCAGCGGTAGAGACGGTCGCAGGTGCGGGTGCATCCGACTTGGTCGCCTTCATCGGCGAAGAGCTATCGCAGTCAGACCGACCAGAACTGACCAGCGCCGACATCGTTGTATCGGGTGGCCGAGGTATGCAAAACGGCGATAACTTTGCCATGCTCGATGAAATCGCGGCAAAGCTGAACGCCGCGGTGGGTGCCTCTCGGGCCGCTGTGGATTCTGGGTTTGTGCCTAACGAATATCAAGTGGGGCAAACCGGCAAAGTGGTCGCGCCGAATCTGTATATTGCGGTGGGCATTTCGGGAGCCATTCAGCATTTAGCTGGCATGAAAGACAGTAAAGTCATCGTGGCTATCAACAAAGACGAGGAAGCGCCAATTTTCCAAGTTGCCGACTATGGCTTAGTGGCGGATCTGTTCGAGGCGCTGCCGGAGTTGTCCAAAGCACTCGATGGTTGATTTAACCCTTAATCTGTGACTGAATAGAAAAGCCCGATCAAATTCGGGCTTTTTTATGCCTCTTTCAGCGAATAAACGCGACGCACTTTTGCCTGTCGAAGCCTAACCAGTTAAGATCTTCGTAACTAAGAAAACTCGCTAACGAATGAGAACCCTATGAGTTACACCGCTCCAGTTCGAGACATCGCTTTCATGCTGAACCACGTCGTTGGTCTTCCCGAGGTGGCGCAGCTCGAGGGCTTCGAAGACGCGACTGAGGATTTGGCCACCGCCATCTTGGAAGAATCTGCGCGCTTTACCGGAGAAGTTCTGGGGCCTTTGAACAAGATAGGCGATGCGCAAGGGGCAAGCTGGAGCGAAGCGGGCGTAACAACAGCCCCCGGCTGGCCCGAGGCTTATGCACAGTTTGTTGAAAACGGTTGGGGTGCCTTGTCGTTTCCGGTGGAGTACGGTGGCCAGGGGTTACCGATGTGTTTGTCCAGCGCTGTGCAGGAGATGTGGCACAGCGCCAATATGTCGTTTGGCCTATGCCCGCTGCTGACTCAGGGCGCTGTCGATGCGCTGGTGCATCACGCTACTGATGAATTGAAAAATCGCTTTCTGCCCAAAATGGTGGAGGGAGCCTGGTCTGGCACCATGAATCTGACCGAGCCACAAGCGGGCACCGATCTCGCCGCCATTCGCACCAAGGCTGAGCCTGAGGGGGATCACTACCTGATCACCGGTCAAAAGATTTATATCACCTACGGTGATCACGACATGACCGAAAATATAATTCATCTGGTTCTGGCGCGTTTACCCGACGCACCTGAAGGCGTCAAGGGCATTTCCCTGTTTGTGGTACCCAAATTCATGGTCAACGACGACGGCAGCATGGGAGACAAAAACGATGTTCGGTGTGTCTCAATCGAACACAAGCTCGGCATCCATGCCAGCCCGACTTGCGTCATGTCCTTTGGCGATAATGAAGGTGCCATCGGCTATCTGGTCGGCGAAGAACAAGGCGGTATGAAGGCAATGTTCACGATGATGAACAATGCAAGGCTCGCCGTCGGCCTACAAGGGCTTGCCATTGCAGAGCGCGCTTATCAGGCAGCTCTGGCTTATGCCCAGGATCGTGTTCAAGGGAGCAAGACTGAGGAGGGCGAAACCCAGCCGATCAGGATCGCCGACTATCAAGACGTCAAGCGCATGCTGCTCTCCATGCAATGCCGGATCGAGGCCATGCGCGCTATGGTCTACATCACGGCGGCTGCCCTCGATCGCGCCTCGAAACTGGATAAGGGCCCTGAACAAAAGGCAGCGAAGGAGCGGGTTGATCTCCTGATTCCTCTGGTGAAGGCTTGGTGTTCCGATATGGGCTTCGACATTGCTTCTGAAGCGGTCCAGGTGCATGGCGGGATGCCACACTGTTCCACGCAGCCCACCCCTCGAGCAGTCGAGTATTTGAAGCTCCAATTCCTGCTGTCGGAAATGAAACCATCCCCTTTTTTCTGTAGCGCATTTAGTGGTCGTGCTTTTTTGGTCAATTC
>CALFBL010000213.1 GCA_937951695.1 uncultured Granulosicoccaceae bacterium
ACAAGGCCGATCAAAACACGGTGGGTAAAGTATCGCCGCGCAAGGGCTGGATGGCGGTGGTGTTATCGCTCAGTGCGTTCGGGCTGGGGCAATTCTACAACGGTCAATGGCATCGCGGTGTGTGGATTTTTTTGATATTGCTGGCTCTGGCAGGGCCGTTGAGTGGGTTAGTGCTATTGGGGTTGCCGGCAGGTTGGGTTGTGCCTAGCGCGTTTTTGGTGACGCTAGCGTTTTTTATCGTGTGGGTTTACAGCCATTGGCAAGCCTGGCGATTCGCCCGGCAGGCCTTCCATCATCGGTTGCTCGAATGGCAGAAGGTCGGTGTTTATGTGTTGTTGTTTCTGGTGATAAATGCATCGTTTATCGCAATACCCCATTTCATTCGTCAGTATTGGGTACAGGTGTTTAACATTCCTAGTGGCAGCATGACACCGACGCTAATGACCGGAGATGTATTGTCTGCTGACATGCGCATTGGCTGCCAAACCTGCTCAATGAAAATCGAAACGGGGGATTTGGTCATATTTAAAAGCCCAGAGATTCCTGGCGTAGTTTGGGTGAAACGCATAGCGGCGCTGGCGGGGGATCCGATGCCTTTTGATGTGGGCAGCGTAGTGCCTGATGGCAAGATGTTTGTGTTGAGTGACAACATCGACAACGGCCGTGATTCTCGACACATTGGGCTGGTAGATGTCTCAGCGATTGTCGGAAAAGTCCGACAGATCATTTGGTCGAAAGGGGATGATGGGGTCAGATGGTCGCGGTTAGGGGAGTTGCCCGATTGAATGAATGATGTGGTGGCACAAAATTGATTGCACTGTTGGGGTCGCATGTTTTATGCTCCTCTGTCAATGTCAACAACGCATCGTTTACACACGGAGGTGTCCCCATGCGTTTCAACGCTATGCATCAAGTCCACAGAAAATCGCGTGCTCGGGGGTTTACCCTAGTTGAAATCTCTATTGTACTGATGATTGTTGGGCTCATGCTGGCCGGCGTTTTTAAAGGTCAAGCGCTCATCGACAGCGCCCGGGTGCGCTCCATGGCCAGTGAAGTATCGGGTATTCGCAGCGCCTGGTATTCATTTCAGGAGCGCTATCGCGCCTTACCAGGAGATTTTCGCTCGGCTGGCACGCAAATAGACAGCGCTGCGGTGTCGGGCAATGGCAACGGGAAAATTGACGGTAACGCCGAGCGAGCCGGGGTCTGGCAGCAGCTGTCGTTGGCGGGTTTTATTAATGGAACTTTCAACGGCGAACAAGCGGGTGTGGGTTCAGCATCGGATGTGGATTGCGCGCCGGGTAGTTGCCCGAAAAACCCATTCAATGGGTATTACAAAATCGGTTACACCGCCCAGGCGGCCGACGTCGATATTCCGGCACATGAAATCTTCACCGGCAATAATATCCCGGTGGGCATTCTGGCAGAACTGGATCGCAAGCTTGATGATGGGGAGCCCACCACGGGCCGATTTCGCGTTCATCGCAGTTTTCAAACCGCGTGTACGCGCAATTCGGAATGGGATGTATCGACCGGTAATACCAATTGCGCTGGCGTGCTTCGAGAATAAGGGGGGCCTAGGCGTTCTAAGGCAAACAACCTAGACTCGCCCCGGAAGCACCGTACCCGTACTGTGATGCAGCTTAACAAGCGTCAGCACCTCAGTAAGGTCGTTACACACCGTATGCCCAAGCCTCATCAACTCAGCCGATGGTGGTACTAAGTTCGGCACCTGTATTACCTGGGTGTTTGCCGCCACGGCCGCACGCACGCCGTTTTCTGAATCTTCGAGCACCAGTGCTCGTACCGGGTCTGCATCAATAGAGGCAGCTGCTTTTAAAAAGATTTCGGGATTGGGTTTACTGAATTCGACGTCATCACCGGAGGTGACGGTTGTAAAATAGTCTCTGATGCCTGAGCCCTGGAGTTTATAGGCGGCGGCATCGGCGGTTGAGGAGGTAGCCACTACGCAGGGTATTTTGTTACCGCGCAGCCAATCGAGCAGTTCAGTGACGCCGGGTAGCAGCGGCGGAACACTGCCCTGGAGTGACTCGTGGTAGCGTGCTGTCCAGTCGATGCGAAATTGTTGGGTGTCAATCTGCTTGCCCAAGGCTTTTTCAATCACGACTTTATGTGTGTTCTCGTTACAGCCCACCAGAGACAGAAATAGGTCATACACGTCGGGCAATCCATAATCGGCTGCGGTTTCGGTAAAGGCTTTGGCGGCGACGACTTCTGAGTCGATCAGCAAGCCATCCATGTCGAAGAGTACGGCGTCGAATTGCATGCGGTGGCAAGCCTGTTAGGCTTTCGGGTTAAGACCCAGTTCCTTTATCTTACGCGTTAAGGTGTTGCGGCCCCATCCCAGCAGTTTTGCCGCTTCCTGTTTCTTGTTGTCGGTTTGGTTCAGGGCGGATTCAATCAGAATGCGCTCCATGGTGGGTATCGCCTTTCCTAGAAGATCAGACTCTCCGCTGGCCAGTAATCGCATGGCCCAGAGTTTAAAGTTGCTCTCCCATTTCTCCTGTTCATCGATGGCTGCGGCGATGGACTCTTTCGGCAGGTGCTTGATGGACAGTTCTTGCTCGTTGGTCATCACCGTCAGCCAGTGCGCGGTGTTTTGCAATTCGCGTACATTGCCCGGCCAGGTCAGTGCTGCTATGTGGCGCCGGAACGAAGGCGACATGGTCTTGGTGTTTTCGTTCAATTCCAGTGCCGCCTGGTGTAGAAAGTGCTCCATTAGCTGAGGGATGTCTTCCTGTCGATCGCGCAGCGGTGGTGCTTCAATCCTGATGACGTTTAAACGATGGTACAAGTCTTCGCGAAACAGGTTCTCTTCAACCAATAGCTGCAGATTCTGGTGAGTCGCGGCGACGATTCTCACATCAACTTGAATAGGAGTGTGGCCACCGACACGGAAGAATTCACCACTAGACAAGACTCGCAGCAAACGGGTTTGCAACTGTGAGGGCATGTCACCGATTTCATCCAGAAACAGTGTGCCCCCGTCGGCCTGTTCGAAGCGGCCAACGCGCATGGCCTGGGCGCCGGTAAACGCACCGCGTTCATGGCCGAAGAGTTCAGATTCCATCAGGTCGTGCGGTATGGCTGCCATGTTCAAGGCGACAAAGGGCTGCTGCGATCTTGGGCTGTGTTTATGCAAGGCTCTGGCTATGAGTTCTTTACCGGTGCCCGATTCGCCGTTAACCAACACCGTGGTCTTTGATCTTGATAGCCGTCCGATGGCTTTGAATACTTCCTGCATGGCGGACGAATCCCCCAGCAACGCAGGTGCTGCGAGCGCATTGTTTGAAGCACTTGATGTGCTTGACGCACCATCACTTGAAGTATTGGATTTTGCCTGAGTGGATTGAAATTTTTCACGATGAGACTTACAGGCGCGACGGGTTTTGGCGATCACGTCATCAACATCAAAGGGTTTGGGAATGTATTCGTAAGCGCCACCTTCAATGGCGGAGACGGTGCTGTCCAAATCAGAGAACGCGGTCATGATCAATACCGGCGTATCGCTCTGATGCTGCTTTAGTTGTTTCAGCAACGCCAGACCGTCAGAGCCTGGCATGCGTATGTCGCTGATGATGGCATCAGGTGGTATAGCGTTTGAACGCACCATGTCGAGCGCTTCATCGGCAGACTCAAAGCAGGTCACTTGCATCTGTGCCTGCTTGAACGCTTTTTCCAGCACCCATCGAATCGAGCGGTCGTCGTCAATGACCCAGACATATTCTTCGTTCAAGACAGTTCCAAGGGTATAAAAACGGTAAAATTTGTGTTACCGCGTTCACTTTCGCATTCGATCAAGCCACCTAGTTGTCCCATGATCGATTGCGCGATCGATAATCCCAAACCGCTGCCCCCCATCCGGTTACTGACCATGGGATAGAAAATCTGATCGATCAATATTGAGGGTATGCCCGGTCCGTTATCGTTTATGCAAACCTTGATAACCAGCGGGTAGAGCGTTCCGGAGATCGTAAAATTGGTAACGACGCGGGATGCGAACACCACTTCGCCTTCGTCACCTATCGCTTCCAGCGCGTTACCCGCGATGTTTAAAAACACCTGCACCAGACGATCCCGATCGCTTAAAAACTCAGGGATGCTGGGATCGTAGTCAAAGGTGATCGACACGCCGGGGCCTGCGCCTACCAGCAGAATTTTGCGAACGTGTTCCAACATTTCGTGAATGTTGAGTTCATCGCGACGAGGTCTCGAATTTGGACCCAGCATACGATCGATTAGAACCTGGAGACGATCGGCTTCGTGAATAATGATTGAGGTGTACTCGGTGAGTTCCTTGTCATCGAGCTGACGTTCGAGCAGTTGAGCGGCTCCGCGTAATCCGCCTAGGGGGTTTTTAATCTCGTGAGCCAGACCTTTGAGCAATGACTTCACATTCTCTTGTTGCATCGCTGTGGCTTCGTCCCGCACGATACGCAGTGAGCGATCGAGCGCACTGAGCTCCATCAGGATTCGATCGTTGCTGTGGCCATCCAGATAAGGCGCGATCGAGCAGTCGACCAGAATAGGGTCAAAGCCGATGGGCTCGAGGGTGACGTGTCGATCGTTCACCGGTTGGCCCGATTCGACCGCTTCTCTTAAGCGCGCGAATAGCGAATCGGGGATGTGTACCAGCTGGGTTAGGCGTCGTCCAACAGCTTTACCGACACTGATGCCGAGCAGTTGTTCGGCCGCGGTGTTCAGGGCGGTAATCTTTAGTCCCCCGTCCAGAGCCACTACCGCGGTGCTCATATTGTCCAGCAAGCGCGCTGCGCTGTCCGGATTTGACACTGGGTCGATTGTGGCCTGCTGTACGTTTATGTCACGTATTGTCATGGGTGCGTTCGGCCGATAGCAGCAGCGTCTTAGAGTCGATAAGGTCTTTCGGGGTGTGTAGATGGATATCAGCGTTCATTCGCACCTCATTTACCACGGCGTCCAGTTGTATGAATGCCACATGGTTGAATTATATGGACTGCACAGCAGTAATTGTTCCTAGGTGTCATGGGAGAAATAATCAATTAAATCAAGTGGTTACTTTTCTTCAAGCGTCAGGTTTGCACATAAATAGTGCATCTATAGACTTTTAATGCACCAAAATAATGCAAATGTCGTTAGGTGACGCCAGTGTACCGGACGGCACACCGCTCGGGAGCGCTGGGACACGCCGAATTCAGGCAGATTCAGTAAACTGGTTACACATTCAGCAAACTTCTAGATGAGCAGGATTCATGTCCCAACACACGGTGTTGACGTTTCAGGGAATGATCTCGGTACTGCAGGATTACTGGGCCGCGCAAGGTTGCATCGTGCAGCAACCCTACGATATGGAGGTTGGCGCGGGAACCTTCCACTCGTCCACCTTCCTTCGCGCTATCGGGCCTGAGCCCTGGAGTGCGTGTCACACCCAGGCATCGCGTCGGCCTACGGATGGCCGGTATGGGGATAATCCTAATCGCTTGCAGCACTACTACCAGTTTCAGGTGGCCATGAAGCCTTCTCCTGCGAATATGCAGGATTTGTATCTGGGTTCTCTGGAAGCGTTGGGATTCGACGCGCTTGAACACGACATTCGCTTTGTGGAAGACAACTGGGAGTCACCCACCTTGGGTGCCTGGGGGTTGGGATGGGAAGTCTGGCTCAATGGCATGGAGGTCACCCAGTACACCTACTTTCAGCAGTGCGGCGGGTTAGCGTGCAATCCCGTGTTGGGAGAATTGGCATACGGCATAGAGCGCTTGGCGATGTACATTCAAAAAAAAGAGAGCATTTATGATCTGGTGTGGGGAGAGAGTGCGAAC
>CALFBL010000214.1 GCA_937951695.1 uncultured Granulosicoccaceae bacterium
ATGCGCACACGACAGCCGAGATAACCCCCACCAGTAAAGCATCGATTGTAGAGAAGATATGACACCCAGCAGTAACGCCCACCAACCCTGCCAGCACGCCATTTACAGATGCTCCAACATCGGGTTTACGATGCCGTAAAAAAGCAATTAACACCAGAGTCATGCCACCAGCAGCGGCTGCCAATGACGTATTTAACAGGACCAAACTGACAGCGTTGCCAAACACCAGCCCACTGCCGCCATTAAAGCCAAACCAGCCAAACCACAGGACCAACACACCCGCGGTTGCAACCGGATAGTTTCCACCTCGAATGGGAGGAGAATTGGCGTCAAATTGTCCAATGCGGGCGCCGATAACCATAACGGCTGCCAGTGCAAACCAGCCACCCACACCATGAACGACGCTTGACCCGGCAAAATCAATAAACCCTAGCTGTCCCAGCCAGCCAGTCGACTCGCTCTCCTGCGCTTCCGCTCCCGCCCAGGCCCAATGACCGGCCACCGGATAGACCAGCCCCGCTACGATGACACTGATCACGATAAAAACTGAGAAACGGGTTCGTTCAGCCAAAGCTCCACCGATAATGGTGGCGGCGGTGCCGCAGAACATCATTTGGAAGATCAGGAAAGCCCCGTCGATCTGCCCATGCTGAACAAAAAATAAGGACGTACCGAACAGGCCCGACGCAGATGCGCCGTACATAAGTGCGAAGCCAACCGCCCAGAAAACCAAACAGGCAGTGACGAAGTCGACGAGATTTTTGAACGCGACATTGATGACGTTTTTCGCGCGTACAAAGCCGGTTTCCAACAAACAAAACCCAATTTGCATGCTCATGACCAAGCAGCTACAGACCAACAGCCAGACATGATCGACCAAATTGAGAGTGTGCAAGGTTCAGTATCCTGAACAGAATTACCGTTGATTCAGCAATAGTTGTTCCAGATTGGCCCTGCTAGTCTCAGGCTGTGGTGACCAAACGGGCCATCGCTGAGACAAGAAGATTTCGCGCCACTTTGGTGCCACTTTTGACCGATTCGGGCAGCGCATCGGTATCAATCGGACCTGCCTTTCCTGCAGCACGTCGCACGACGATCGCACAACACGCGTATGCGATCTTCAATTCCCGAGCCAACGCGGCTTCGGGCATACCCGTCATACCAACAATCGAACAACCATCACGCTCCAGGCGCTGCACCTCGGCCGCTGTCTCCAGACGCGGTCCAGAACTCACGCCATAAGTACCGTTATCCCGAACACTCTCAGCGCATTCCACTCCAGCGCCTATTAAGGCTTGTCGCAGCGTTGGGTCGTAAGGTTCGGTGAGATCAATGGCTCGCACCGTCACCCCGTTAAGCCCATGTGTACCGTCGTAAAACGAATTCTCACGTCCTTGGGTGTAATCAATGATCTGATCAGGAATGACGACTGTTCCCGGCTTGCAATCGTCCGCTATTCCGCCGACAGTCCCCACAGCTATCACGCGCTCGATACCCACAGAATGCAAAGCCCAAAGGTTCGCACAGTAGTTAATCTGGTGCGGCGGGATCTGATGGCTGTGACCATGGCGCGCCAGAAACGCCACCGGCATACCGCTGAACTCACCAAACAATACCGGACACGATGGTGACCCAAATGGGGTTTTTATCATCTCACGGCGATTCACCTTTAGCCCTTCCATGCGAGACAGACCCGAACCGCCAATGATTGCTAGTGTGGTCATACAGTGATTGTCCTTACGTGTTAGTTTTTAAGCAGGACCGACAACAAATCGATATTACAGCGGAGCCAATAACGTGGATGCCATCGATGCAATACCTTCCTGTCTGCCGCAATAACCTAAATGTTCGGTCGTGGTGGCCTTGACGTTGACTTCTTCCACAGACAAATTCACGTCAGCTGCGATATGTTCAATCATTTGCGGCAAATGCGGCTGCATTTTTGGCGACTGAGCGATGATCGTGGCGTCGATGTTCACACATTGATAACCCTTGGCTCGCACCTTGGCAACCACGTCTCTTAACAACTGGCGACTGTCCAATCCTTTGAACGCGGCATCGGTGTCGGGAAAATGCTGACCAATGTCCCCAAGGGCGGCGGCTCCCAGTATGGCATCAGCAATGGCGTGTAACAGCACATCACCATCAGAATGGGCTTTAAACTGCTGGTGGAACGGCACCGACACGCCGCCAATCATTAAATGATCACCGGGTTCAAACGCGTGCACATCAAAGCCTGTTCCTACTCTCATGTCAACGCCTCCATTAAGGGTTACTCGTGTACAGCCGTAGGCCTGGACGCTAGCCAAGCGTTCGCCAGCTGCAAATCCGCGTTATGGGTGATTTTAAAGTTAGGGTCTTTCGCAGCCACAAGCTGCGGCTGGATACCGGCGTGTTCCATAGCCGACGCTTCATCGGTGACAACAACACCGTCCTGCTTGGCTCGATTCAGCGCAGCGAGTAACGCACCGGCGCGAAACATCTGCGGTGTTTGCGCCTGCCATAAACCTTCCCGGCTCACGGTTGCGTCCACGCTCTGATCCGCTGATGAATGCTTTAAGGTATCGGCGACGGGCGTAGCCAACAACCCGCCTTGGCTACCCTCTTGAGCAACCAGTGAAATCAGATGAACCAGATCGCGCTGGCTTAACAAAGGGCGGGCCGCATCGTGCACCAGTGCCCACGTGTGCTCATCCGCGTGTTCGATGATGGTCTTGACCCCAGCTGCTACCGACTCGCACCGGGTTGCGCCACCGATGGCGGTAATCACGCGCGTTTGAATAGCGCTGGGCAAATCGACATAGCCAGTGTCATCGGCTGCAATGACCACGACGAGGTTATCCACCAGAGTGCTGTCCAGCAGCGTTCGACACGAACGCTGCAACAACGTCTCACCCTGGAGGAGAAGATGCTGTTTCGGCGTCTCCGATGACATGCGGGCGCCCAAGCCTGCCGCGGGTATCACGCCCCAGATGGCCATACAATCAGTTACCGCCGCTCTGCTGAATCGAACCGGGAATAATCAGCGCATCGGCACCCGGGCCATTGGGACGACCCGCAGCGGAGCCGTCGGCGTCTAACGGCACAGAATTTATCTCGCCAGTTAACGGTTGCGTTGTATTACCCGCAGTGTCTCCATTCAGATCGACACCGTTGTGCGTGGTGGGGGGAGGTTTAGAGCCCCGTTTTTTGACAAATTGATAGAAAGTTTCGTTTTCGTCAATCATCCCCAACTCGGTTCGAGCGCGTTCTTCAATGGCATCCAGACCGCTTTTTAAATCCCTCACTTCAGCCTCCAGTGCCTGATTGCGCATGCGCAAACGAACCAGCTCAGTGTGCGTTTGTCGTGCCGCTTCGCGCAGGGCCAAGTACTGTTGCAGACTGCCGTCTCCAAACAACAGCCGGTACAGCAGTATCATCAGTAGAACCACTAACGAGCCGGTGAGCCATTTCACGAACGCAGCGCCTGTTTGTGCGTAACTCGATGACTAAGCAAATTTGTGTTTGAACGCCGATGCGCCGGCGTACACTGCACGGCCCCCCAACGCACTTTCAATTCTCAGCAACTGGTTATACTTCGCCACACGATCCGAGCGCGATAAAGAACCGGTTTTAATTTGCCGCGCATTACTGGCTACCGAAAGATCGGCGATGGTGGTATCTTCAGTTTCGCCCGAACGATGCGAAGTCACCGACGTGTAGCCAGCGCTATGGGCCAATTCGATCGCGTCCATGGTTTCGCTCAAGGTGCCAATCTGATTCACTTTGATTAATATGGAATTGGCAATGCCCTTATCGATTCCTTCCTGTAATATTTTCGGGTTGGTGACAAACAGATCATCTCCGACCAGCTGAACCTTCTCGTTCAATCGGTCTGAGAGTAATTTCCAGCCATCCCAGTCGCCTTCATCCAGACCGTCTTCGATAGAGATGATCGGATAGTTATCGACCCAGTTCGCCAGAAAATCGACAAACCCGGCCGAATCGTATTGCTTGCCCTCCGAGGTTAAATCGTAAACCCCGCTTTTATAAAATTCAGAGCTGGCCACATCCAGGGCAAGATACACATCCTTACCCGCGGTGTAACCGGCTTTTTCTATCGCCACCAGAATGGTCTCCAGTGCTTCTTCATTGGACGACAGATTCGGTGCGAAACCGCCTTCGTCGCCAACGTTGGTGTTCATGCCTCTGGCTTTGAGCACATCACGCAAACAATGAAAGATCTCGGCCCCACAACGCAGCGCCTCACGAAACGAGGACGCACCCACCGGCATCACCATAAATTCCTGAAAATCCACGCTGTTGTCAGCGTGCGATCCACCGTTAATGATGTTCATCATTGGTACCGGCAAATTCACCGCATCTTTGCCGCCTAGGTATTCGTACAACATCTGCCCAGACTCAGCCGCCGCCGCATGCGCTGAAGCCAAAGAGACTCCTAACAGCGCGTTCGCACCCATCTTGGATTTGTTTTCTGTGCCGTCGAGCTCCAACATACGATTATCGATCTCGCGCTGGGCACTGGCGTCCATCCCCATGACGCCGTCGCGTAGCGTAGCGTTGATGTTAGCCACCGCTTTCGTCACCCCTTTGCCGTTGTAGCGCGCTTTGTTACCGTCGCGCAGCTCCAATGCTTCCCGGCTACCAGTTGACGCACCAGACGGTACAGCCGCTCGCCCCTTAACACCCGATTCTAAAATAACATCGGTTTCAATGGTAGGGTTGCCACGAGAATCCATGATTTCACGAGCTATAATGTCGACGATTTTCACGATTGAACTGAATCCTGTATTTAGTGCGACGTTGTTGTAGTCGATGTTAGAGTTTATAAATAAGCACTTTCAGCGAACGGCTCTGCTTTCACTGTCGTATCGATGGTTTTCAGCATGGCCAACAGCGGTTCCAGTTTAGCTAATGGCCACGCGTTCGGGCCATCACTTAAGGCATTGTCAGGATCGGGATGGGTTTCCATAAAGATCCCAGCAACCCCGGCAGCCGCTGCCGCCCGCGCTAGCACCGGAACAAATTCACGCTGACCACCCGAGGACTGCCCAAGCCCGCCTGGTTGCTGAACGGAATGCGTTGCGTCATACACCACTGGACACAGGTTACTGCGCATGCTGGCAAGCCCACGCATGTCCGATATCAAGGTGTTGTAGCCAAACGAGACACCACGCTCACAGATCATGATCTGATCGTTGCCGGCATCGCGCGCTTTTTGCACCACGTTGGCCATATCCGAAGGCGCAAGAAACTGGCCCTTTTTCAAATTGACCGGTCGGCCTGCTTTAGCAACGCGCTCGATAAAATTCGTCTGCCGACATAAAAAAGCTGGCGTTTGTATCACGTCTACCACAGCGGCCACTTCATCCATCGGGGTATCCTCATGCACGTCGGTGATGACCGGTACCCCCACCTCCTCACGCACGTTCTGCAGGATACGAAGTCCCTTTTCCATCCCGGGCCCGCGAAAGCTTCCTCCCGATGAGCGATTGGCTTTGTCGAAAGAAGATTTGTAAATCAACGGTATGCCCACACGCTCAGCCATCGCTTTAAGCTCTATGGCGGTACTCATCGCAAGCTTCTCCGATTCGATAGCACACGGGCCTGCAATTAAAAACAAGGGCTGGTCGATACCAACCTCATAACCACACAATTGCATCGTTAGCTCTATACCGTACCGGTTGAGGTGGGCTGCTCCACCGACTGGCGCATGGCGTGATGCGCAAGCGCAGCGTTAACAAAACTGGTGAACAACGGGTGCCCATCACGCGGATTGGAGGTGTATTCCGGATGAAACTGACACCCTACAAACCACGGATGGTCCGGCAGTTCGACCATTTCCACCAAACCAAGATCATCTTTAGAGCGTGCTGATATCACCAGCCCAGCCTCCGTTAACCGGTTGGCGTAGTTATCATTAAATTCAAAGCGATGACGGTGGCGTTCGGTGACTTCAGTAGCGCCGTAGACTCGAGCGGCTAACGAATCTTTAGTCAGTCTGCACACTTGCCCGCCAAGGCGCATGGTGCCGCCGAGGTCTGAATCGCTGGAACGAATAACAGTCTCGCCCGATTCAGTTTTCCATTCGGTGATCAGCGCTACTACAGGATCCTCAGTGGAGCGATCAAATTCGGAACTATTGGCACCTCGAATGTTCGCCGCGCTACGCGCAAACTCAATGACAGCGACCTGCATGCCTAAACAGATACCCAAATAGGGCACATTGTTCTCACGGGCGTATTTGGTGGCGAGAATCTTGCCTTCCACGCCACGATTACCAAATCCACCGGGGACCAGTATCGCGTCGATTTCACCCAGCGCGGAGGTGTCACCTCGTTCGATTTTTTCAGAATCCAGATAGCGGATCTGTACGTGACTGTCGGTTTTAATGCCCGCATGTGTCAGCGCCTCGTTCAGTGATTTATAACTTTCAGTCAATTCCGTGTACTTGCCCACCATACCGATGGTGACGCGCTTGCTCGGGTTGCGAATGCCGTCCACAACCGCCAGCCATTCGCTTAGATCCGCTTCCGGTAAATCCAGTTTGAACTGCTCAACGACCAGAGTATCGAGCTTCTGGCTGTGCAACATACGGGGAATGTCATAGATACAGTCCACATCGTAGGCGGCAATAACCGCATCCTCTCGCACATTTGTAAACAAAGCAATTTTGCGCCTTTCAGAATCGGGCAGCGGCCGGTCACAACGACATAACAAAATGTCAGGCTGGATGCCGATGGAGCGCAATTCCTTCACCGAGTGCTGGGTGGGTTTAGTTTTTATCTCTCCGGCTGAACGGATATAAGGCACGAGGGTAAGGTGAATGAACATGGTGTTCTCACGCCCCAACTCCACCGCCATTTGCCGAATCGCCTCCAGAAACGGCAACGACTCGATATCGCCCACCGTGCCGCCAATCTCGACCATGGCCACATCTGCATTTTTTGCACCGGTCACAACCCGCCGACGAATTTCATCGGTGATGTGCGGAATAACCTGCACGGTTGCCCCGAGGTAATCACCGCGCCGTTCATTGGCGATAACAGTCTCGTAGATGCGTCCCGTAGTGAAGTTATTGTCTTGGCTGGTTTTAATTCGAACGAAGCGCTCGTAGTGCCCCAAATCGAGATCGGTTTCCGCACCGTCGTCGGTGACAAACACCTCACCGTGCTGATAGGGACTCATGGTGCCAGGGTCGACATTGATATAAGGGTCGAGCTTGAGCATGGTCACACTCAGACCACGCGCTTCGAGTAAGGCCGCCAGTGAGGCCGCCGATATTCCTTTCCCCAATGAGGAAACCACACCACCCGTTACGAAGATAAATCGCGTCATGTTCCGCTGTCAGCTGATTGAAAGATGCGTGGGAGCGGTCCGATAAAAAACGGGCGCCGACAAACGCAATGTGAATGACGTCAGTTAGCGAACTCGTTAGTGAATAAAGAGCTCGTGATCGAGGCTAAGAAGCACCTCAGAACGGCTTCAAATCATACCAGATCCAGCGCCGATTCAGACAGCTTCGGTGGGCAGATTATCCGAGTTTTCGTTGGGTGCCGAAGAGACTTGACGAAAATCCACAGCGACTGCAATGTTCCAGACAGCAGCCAAACGCCCTTCGATGTAAATCAGAGGGGTCACATCCCGCAACCAAGGCGGCACGGAAGCTTCCTGTAGGAGTTTTTTCACCGCTTTGTGAAACGCCGGTTCGCCCAATTTGATCAACTCGCTACCCACCCGGCTTCTCACAGTAATGACACCGTGGGTCGGAATTCTAATTCCCTGACGGTCACACTCCAAAAGTGTCAAAGTTTGATCAATTTCCGGGATGTACAGCGGTTCAAATGGCGCTTCCCAATCGTAATGAAACGCGCTCGGCTCTTTTTGCGGCAGCAGCAGATACAAACGATCTTTGTGGCGCCGAAATTCGTAATCGCGTACGTTCACAATCCCTTGAGAATCATGTCGCGACATCACCAGTTGTCGATAGACCTCCGCCAGATCCTGCAGCCGCGGCATGCGCAGGCCGGATTGCCTTACCCATAGGCGCAAGACGTTGTACACGCGCTCACGCGGCAAAGCCTTGATTTCGGACACTGACAGCTCCGACACACCGCGCAGCCGGACCTGACGCAAGTCTTCCTGCGCCAGCCCGAGTAAGGTTTGGCTGGCCGCGGAACAGCGATTCGCTGATCGCGCCAACGTGCGAGTGGCTGCTGGCCATCGAGCTTTCATCAGCGGAAATATTTCATGCCGCAAAAAATTGCGATCGAAACGCCGATCGTCGTTACTCGGATCGTGAATGAAATCCAGCTCATGCTCTCTAGCGTAGGCCTGTAACTGTTCCCGCGTACTACTGAGCAGAGGCCGGGACATAAACCCTTTGGCAAACGTGCGCTTTTTGGGAATCGACGCCAACCCATCTGGGCCACTGCCGCGCAGCGCCTGCAGTAAAAAAGTTTCCGCCTGATCATCCGCGTGCTGCGCCAGCATAATGTGCTCGCCCGGTTCAAGATGATCCGAGAAGGCGGCATAACGGGCCAGTCGGGCTGCAGCCTCCGGTCCATCCGAGTGTGAAGCTTCGACATCGACCGTCACGACGGTGATCGGCACACCCAGCGCGTCTGCCACGACGGTGGCGTGTTCGGCCCACTCATCACTTGCTATCTGAAGTCGGTGATTAATATGCAATGCGCGGACTTGAACATCCGGCCGCAGCTGGGGTAAGTCAGCGATCAAGTGCAACAAAACGTGTGAGTCTAAGCCACCGCTGTAGGCCACCGTCAACCGTCTCAGTTCCGTCTGCCCATCCAAAAATTCGGAGAAGGCCTCAGCAGGCTGCAGGTATTGGTTCAAACGTTAGGACCCCTTGAATTCACCGTAGGATCGCCACTTCGCATCGCGATCACACTGTAAGACATCAATCGGCTTCTCACACAAAGCCGACAGCTCCTCCACCAGTGCCTGTTTAAGAGATTCAGCGGCCATTTCAGGATTGCGGTGCGCCCCGCCCAGTGGCTCTTCCACGATTCGATCGATCAGGCCAAGTTCCAGTAAGCGCATTGAGGTTATTCCCATGGCATCCGCCGCATCCGATGCCCGATCGGCACTCTTGTACAGGATCGACGCGCAGCCTTCCGGGCTGATAACCGAGTAGACGCTGTACTGCATCATCATTACACGGTCACCGAGGCCAATAGCTAGAGCACCGCCAGACCCACCCTCGCCCACGACCGTACACACTGTTGGCACTTTGAGATCTGCCATAACGAACAAGTTGCGCGCGATGGCCTCACTCTGACCGCGTTCTTCAGCGCCGATACCCGGATAGGCCCCAGGAGTATCAATAAAGGTGACGATGGGCATGCCAAAGCGCTCGGCGAGCTCCATCAAGCGTTTGGCTTTGCGATACCCCTCGGGTCTGGGCATACCAAAATTTCGTTTGATTTTCTCTTTGGTGTCACGCCCCTTCTCATGTCCAATTACCATCACCGGCATGCCGTCGAGGCGGGCAGTACCACCAATGATGGCGTGATCGTCTGCGTAGAGTCGATCGCCGTGCAATTCATGAAAGTCGGTAAAGATATGATCGATGTAGAACTGCGTGTACGGCCGCTGCGGATGGCGCGCCATCTGCGCAGTCTGCCAAGGGGTCAATGATGCGAAGATCGATTGCGTCAGTGTTTCGCATTTTTCCTGCATCGTTGCTACCTCGTCCGAGATATTTATCTCAGCGTCTTCGGTGGCGTATTGCAATTCGCGAATTTTTGCTTCCAGCTCGGCGATCGGCTGTTCAAAGTCAAGGAAGTTCGGATTCATGGCAGCAGTTTACCGACGTTATCGCGTCCCGTCAGTAGATTAGCTCGACGCTGGACTCATCAGTCAGTTGCTCGAGCAATCGAATGAGTTCAGGTTGCGGCTGCACCCGCCAGCTGTGCCCAGCGCGAACTTCCGCCAAGGCCGACCCATTCTGATACTCAATACACAACGGTGTGGTCCCGCTGTTGAAATTTGACAGTGTGACCAGTAAATCCTCCAGCCCCTGATCGCGCAAATGATCCTGCTTAAGACGCAGCACCAGACGGCGCGCGAATCGTGATCGCGCCGACGCCAGATCGTGAATTTCTTTAGCCCGAATTTTATAGCCGCCGTTAAATTCATCCGGACTCATCTCGCCATCCACCACCAACACTTCGTCTTTGACCAGCAGATGCGCGCTGGCATCGAGGATGTCGCCGCGTAGTACCACTTCCACCCGTGCGCTACGATCATCGAGTGTCACAAACGCCATCTTGCCCGCGCTGGTGTCGCGAAAGCGTGTGCCAAATATCAGGCCCGCCGCCAACACCGGTGTACCACGTACCCGAAACCCTGTCATGCCACTGGTACTGGCTTCAGTTTTGTCACACAGAACTCGCAAGCGTCCGTGGGTAAAATGTTCCAGCTCGGCCAAGTGCTCGTTGATGGGATGACCGCTTAAATACAGTCCCAGAGTGGCCTTCTCCTGCTGCAAGCGTTCGCGCTCAGACCAGTCAGGCTCGATTTGCACAGGCTTTGTCACCGCAGCTTCGCTCGTTTGCTCCGATGCGCCCAGGCCAAACAAATCGACTTGCCCCGCTGCCTGATCTCGATGATATTGCTGCGCACCACGGATCGCTTCATCCAGTTGTGACATTAACGTGGGGCGATTCTCACCAAGAGCATCAGCGGCACCGGAGCGCACCAACGCTTCCAGCACGCGTTTATTAACACTGCCTGGATCGGCTCGCCGGCACAGATCATTCAGGTCGGTAAACGGGCCGTTTTCATCGCGTTCGCTCAAGACGTTAGCCAGCGCCGATTCACCCACCCCTTTTATTGCGCCCAATCCGTACAACACGGTCTTATCATCGGGTACACTGAAACGCACTTGCGATTGGTTGATGTCGGGAGGTATGACGCTTAAACCGATAAGACTGCATTCTTCAATGAGCGGCACCACCTTATCGGTTTTATCCATATCCGCCGACAACACCGAGGCCATAAACGCCGCCGGGTAATGCGTTTTCAGCCACGCGGTTTGGTAGGACAATAAGGCGTAGGCGACGGAGTGGGATTTATTGAATCCGTAGCCCGCGAACTTTTCCACCAGCGCAAAGATGTTGGACGCTAAGTCTTCGTCAATGCCATTGGCCACACAGCCTTCGACAAATCCATCGCGTTGCAATGCCATGACTTCCGGGTTCTTTTTACCCATAGCCTTACGCAGAATGTCGGCACGGCCTAACGAGTAACCGGCCATGACTTGAGCGATCTGCATGACCTGCTCTTGATACAAAATAATTCCATAGGTGGGTTCTAGAATCGGTTTTAGAATCTCCAGCTGATAATCTTCGTGCGGCCAAGCCAGTGGCTTACGACCGTGTTTGCGATCGACAAAGTCATCCACCATTCCCGATTGCAAAGGGCCGGGGCGATACAGTGCTACCAGAGCAACAATTTCTTCAAAGGTATTGGGCTGCAATCGCTCTATCAATCGCTTCATACCGTGCGATTCAAGCTGAAAAACCGCTGTGGTGCACGCACGCTGCAACAACGCGTAGGTGTCCGGATCAGTCAGTGGCATCGTCATCAAGTCGATGCGCTCGCCGATCATCTGTTCGATGTTGGTCAGCGCGTTATCAATGATCGTCAAAGTGCGTAGACCGAGAAAATCGAACTTCACCAAACCAACTGCTTCTGCGTCGTCTTTGTCGTATTGCGTGACCAGACTCGAACCGTCCGGCTCGCAATACAAAGGTGCAAAATCCGTCAAAGCGGTGGGCGCTATGACCACACCAGCGGCGTGCTTGCCGCAGTTTCGGGTCAGTCCCTCCAACGAGAACGCAAGATCCAGTAGCTCTCGGACCTCTTCTTCCGTCTCGTAGGCGTTTTGTAAATCTTCCGACTCTTTCATCGCTTTTTCAAGCGTCATACCAACTTCAAACGGCACCATCTTGGCAAGACGATCCACCGCCGAATAAGGCTGGCTCATCACCCGCCCTACATCGCGCACCACAGCTTTGGCGGCCATGGTTCCATAGGTTATGATTTGCGAGACGCGGCTCGCGCCATAGGTCTCGGCCACGTACTGCACGACCCGGTCCCGTCCGTCCATGCAAAAATCGATATCAAAATCAGGCATGGACACTCGTTCAGGATTCAGAAAACGCTCAAACAGCAAATCGTATTCCAGTGGATCAACATCGGTGATGGTCAAGGCATAAGCCACGAGCGAGCCAGCACCCGAACCGCGTCCTGGCCCAACCGGTATTTGATGCTCACGGGACCACCGAATAAAGTCAGCAACAATGAGAAAGTAGCCCGGAAACCCCATCTGCACGATCACGTTGAGTTCGAACTTCAAACGCTCGTCGTAAGGCTTGCGAATCTCAGCAAAATTCTCAGCGGTTGTGTCGTACAACTTGTCCAGTCGGACGTTCAGACCGTCTTCAGAAATTTTGACGAAGTACTCACTCTCAGTCATGCCTTCGGGAATAGGAAAATCGGGCAACACCGGTGTGCCCAGTTCCAGTGTGACGTTGCATCGTTTGGCGATCTCAATGCTGTTTTCGATAGCGGAAGGGATGTCACTGAACAGCTCAGCCATTGCCTGAGGGGCCTTTAAGTACTGTTCCTCAGTCACGGCAACCGGGCGGGCGGGGTCAGCCAGTACATAGCCTCCCTGCACACACAAACGTGCTTCATGAGCGGCGAAATCATCGTGCTCGAGAAAACACACATCGTTCACCGCCACAACCGGTATCTGCTGCTCAAGTGACAAATGACAAGCCGCGCGTATAAATGCCTCTTCACCCGGCTTACCGGTTCGGGTTAGAGCCAGATAAAACCGGTCACCAAACATCCCCTTCCAATACTCTGCCAAGCGATGGGCGTCGTCATCCCGACCGCGTGATATGGCCTGACCAATATCGCCATTAATACTGCTGGAGAGCATAATCAACCCGTCAGCTGCGGTCTCTACCCAACTGCGTTCTATCCGAGGGGAGCCGCTGTCCTGACCTTCTTGGTACCCTCTCGAAATCAGTTTGGTCAGGTTTCTATAACCCTTCGAGTTCATCACTAGAAACAACGCTTTGAAGGGATCTTCATCGCCCTTGCCTTCGATGATCATTTCAGCGCCAGCAATGGGCTTGACGCCAGCCGCATGAGCCGCACCGTAGAAT